>JAJYIO010000228.1 GCA_021790035.1 bacterium
GCCACCACCATGCGGTACTCGAGCTCGTAAAGCGTCTGCTGGCGCAACCGCAGCGGGTTGACCACGGCGATGCCGTCGTAGAACTCGATGTAGTTGAATCCCCCGAACGCCGTGGAGTAGTGGTCCTGCTTGCCCCCCTTGATCCCGACCTCGAGCCGCTCGATGCGATAGGCGAGGTCTGCCAGTTGATAGGGATCGAGCGAAAACCTCATGAACTCGGCCATCGTGCGTACGAGCGCGACCGTGATCGCCGACGAGGACCCCAGGCCGGAACCCGGAGGGGCCGCGTTGTGAAGCGAGATGTCGAGGCCATCGTGCAGGGGGGCTGTCTTGCGGAAGTGGTCGAGCACCCCCTTGGCCAGGTCGAGCTGCCCGTCGTACACGAACGGGTCATCGATGCCGTAAGTGATGGTCGCGTCGTAATCCAGGCTCTTGACGGCGAGCTTGCCTCCGCCGATCGTGGCCGAAGCGCATGCATAGCGGTTGATCGTGGCGCTGAGGACCGCGCCGCCGCGCTCATCACAGTATGGCGCAACGTCGGTTCCGCCGCCCGCGAAGCTTATGCGGAGCGGAGCGCGGGCGCGAATCACGCGCTGCGACGTCCCCGGTTGCAACAAGCTGGCCAGAGTGGCGGCGGGGAATTCGGGCGGTAGCATTCGGGGCGAAGGTTCCTTCAAGGACAGCATACACTGCGAGCGGGCACACGAAAAACCCGTGGACGGCGCCTGGCTTTTACTTCCGGTACTCCTCGATTAGCGACCTGAACACGGCAGCGGTATTCGCCCAGCTGAAGTCCCCGGCACGGACCAGCCCCAGATCGATCTGGCGCCCGGCCGAGCCGCGATCCCGTAGAACGCGGTCGAGCGCCGTGGCGAGATCCCCGACATCGAGCGGATCGACCAGCAGGGCGGCCTCGCCAGCCACCTCGGGGATCGCGCCCGCACGGCTCGCGACGACCGGCACCCCGCTGGCCATGGCTTCGAGAATCGGCAGGCCGAAGCCCTCGTACAGCGACGGAAAGGCGAAGACCGCTGCGCCGGCATAGAGCAACGGGACCGCGTCGTGCGATACCTCGACCAGGCGGATGACCCGGCTGGGGTCGCGCATGCGGCCCATCGCCGCCTGGATGGCCGCCTCGTCGCTGCCCGGCCGGCCGGCCAGGACCAGACGGTGGGGCAGATCGCCAGCGGCGACGATGCGATCGAAGGCTTCGACGAGGCGAACCAGGTTCTTGTGCGGTGCGGTCGTCCCGACGAAGAGGACGTACGGTGCGGCCAGGCCCAGGCGCGCTCTGAGCGCGGTCACCTGCGCCGGGTCGTGATCGGTCCTGAAGCGGTGGCGATCGTGGGCCTCCTGGGCCACCACGATCCGGGATTCCGGTACGTCATAGTCCTCGATGAGGTCGCGCCGCGTCGTCTCGCTGATGGCGACGATGCGATCCGCGAACCGCGCCGCATGGCGGGTCTGAGCCTCGAGACGCATCCGGTCAGCTAGGGACCGGAGCTTGACCTTGCGAAACGTCAGGTCGTGGATCGTCACGATCTTGACGCCAGGAGCCCGCAGGGGCACCGACTGGGCCATGTAAAGCGTCACGTCGGGCGGATGGGCCCGGAGCCCGTCAGGCAGCCGCAGGTGAGTCCAGAGGCTACCGAAAGGAAACTCGAGGACGCGGCGATGGACCCAGGGATAGTCGGGTATGTCGGCCAGTACCTCGCGCCCGCAGAGGTAGAGATCCCATTCGGTACCGTCCGACCGGGGCAAGAGCTCGGCCAGCAAGGCTCGGTGGGCCTCCCCGAAGCCAGCGCGCACCGGCAGGTAGGCGTATCGCGCGTCGACGGCGACCCTCACGGAACGGCCCCCTTTTCACCGGGGAGTTCCGGCCTGCGGGCCCACCGGTCGAAGAGCACCCGCAGCGGGGGCGGAGCTGCCCGGTAGCCCCAGCCGATGGCGAGAAGAGTCAGCACGGCCGCCAGCACCACCTCGAGCCACGTCGGCACCGGATGGATCGCCAGAGCGAACGCCGCCAGCAGCAACCCGATGGCCGGGTAAAACCGAACCTGCCGGTAGAGGGGAAGCCCGGCCGCCTGATAGAGCAACAGGGCGTCTGCCGACACTCTGAGGGTCCATGCCAGCGCCGCACCGGTGATCCCCCAGACCCGCGTCCCGAGGACGAGGGCGACCACGAACGGAATCCCCTCCATCATGTGAAACTTGGCCGGGATGTCTGGCCGACCGCGGCCGAGGTGGAAGAATGACGATACGTGAGCCAGGCCGTTCATCCACAGACCCAGGAAGATGAGGTCGGCGACCGGTGCGGATGCAGCCGCCTGCGCGGGGCCAACCCACAGCGTCAGGAATTCCCGGACTACGAACAGGCCGGCGATGGCCACCGGGGTCATGACGGCTGCGACGGATGTCGTCGCCTCGGCCAGGAGGGCGTCGGCCGACTCGCGCGAGATCTTGGCGAAGCGCGGGAAGAGCGAGCGGCCCAGGCTCGCGGGCAGCACGATCAGCCGGTTCACGAGGTTGAAGGGTACCGTGTAATTCGTGACCGCAACCATGCCGTTGACGATCCCGATGACGAATCGATCGGCGGATTGCAGGATGGCGTTCATGACCGCAGAGATGGATACCCAGCCCCCGAACCGGAACAAGCCGCCGACCTGATTCAGATCCAGGCGCGGGGCCCCGAAACCGACGACCGAGAAGCAGGCCAGCAGCGTCGCCACGTTGCCGAGCAACCGCGTCACGATCGTCACGGCCACGAGACCGGAGAGGGCAGGGCCATGCCCCCAGGCCCAGAGCAGCGGGGCGATCTGCATGACGAGCGTGCCCGAGACGCCCAGAATGTTCAGCGTGCCGAACCGCTCCTCGCCCTCGAGCGTGCCGCTCAGCACCGTGGCTGTCGTGACGATCGGTACACCCAGCGCGAGCCAGGGGACCGAGCCCAGGGCCTCGGGGCGAATCCCGGGCGGGATCCGGAACACCGATCCGAGGAGCATGTCGCCGAGCCACAGCAGGATCGCGCTGCCGAGCAAGCCGATGGCCGCGTTGAGCGTGAGTGCCGTCCAGAACACCCGCCGGACCTGCTCCCTGGGGGCATCCTTCAGGGTGGCGACGCGATTGGAGGTGGCCTGCCCGAAGCCGAGATCGAGGATGGAAAAGTAGCCCAGCAGCATCCAGACGATGGCCAGGACGCCATAGCGAACCTGGCCCACGGCGGCGAGAAACGCCGGCACGATCGCCAGCGACACGACGGCGGGAAGTGCGGCGCCTGCGAGGTTGATCAGGGTGTTGCGCCGCACCATCCCGGGGCGAGGGTTTGACAAGCTGTGCCTCTGGGCCCTTTGGCAGTTTGAGGGGTCCGTTTCCGGGCCGGACCCCTCATGGTAACCCACGGTCTCGACCCGGGCGTCAACCGGACGCCAGCGGATTTCCTCGCCTGGCGGACGTCTTCCAGTCGATGGGAACCTGTCTAGCGCCCGGTGAACTGCGGCGGTCGCTTGTCGAGGAAGGCTCGCATGCCCTCTTTTTGATCCTCGGTCGCGAACAGCATGTAGAAGCGCTGTCTCTCGGCCTCCAGGCCCTCGGTGAGCGACGTCTCGAAGGCCTTGTTGACGGCCTCCTTTGCCACCCGCAAGGCCATCGGCCCCTTGCTGGCGATGTCCTTGGCGAGCGCGATCGCCTCGTCCAGATACGACTCCACCGGAAATACCCGCGAGACCAGCCCGTGCGCCAGGGCCTCCGGGGCCTTGAGGTTCCGGCCGGTCAAGATCATGTCCATCGCCAGCGACTTGCCCAGCAGGCGAGTCAGGCGCTGGGTACCGCCCGCGCCCGGGATCACGCCGAGGTTGATCTCGGGTTGCCCGAAGACGGCGGTTTCGGAGGCCACGATGAAATCGCACATCATCGCGACCTCGCACCCGCCTCCGAGGGCAAAGCCCGAAACGGCGGCGATCAGCGGCTTCTTGACCTGGCGTAGCCGATCCCAGACGCCGATCATGTCGCGATAGACCATCTCCACGAGGGATGCATCGGCCATCTCTTTGATGTCCGCGCCCGCGGCGAAGGCCCGCTCGCTACCGGTCAAGACGATCGCGCGGATCGCGGGATCCGCGTCGAGCTCCGCCATGGCCTGCGTGAGCTCCGCCATGAGCTGCGGGGAAAGCGCATTGAGCACCTTGGGCCGATTCAGGCGCACGACCGCGACCGCGTCATGGCGATCGACGAGGATATTTTCGTACTGGGTCAAGGCGGCGGTAGATGTCGACATGGCTTGGACTCCTTAAATCGCGCCGAAGCGCTCCTCGAGGTGACGGGTGAGCGTGAGCTCGGTTTCCTCGTTGAAGGCCATTTGCAGGCGATGAGCCGCCTCGTGGCGCGTCTGGCGATAGACCGAGATGGCAAAGAGCAAGGCCCTTCCGATCGCCTGGGACTCGGGCTTGCAGCACGTCTCGGCCAGCGCTCCGTGTGCGGCCTCCGGGATGGCCTCCTCGTCGCGCAGCTTGGGGTTTCCGGCGGAGATCCGCCCGACGGCGAACAGCGTCTCGCGCAGGTCGGTCAACCACTTGATGGCCTGGTACGGCTTTCCCCGCTCGAGAAAGCCGTAGGCCACCCAGACATCGACCCAGAACCGCTGGTGCAGATGCTGGAGGGCCTGGCTCGGATCCTCGGGCAAGGGTTCCTCCCGCAGCCCGTCGACGTCGACGCGGACGACCACGAGGTCGTCGAGCAACGCGTCGAGGGCGCCTTCGGGACGATCGATGCGAAAAAGCGGCTTGCCGAGGAGCTCCACGATCTGGTAGCGATCCTGGGGTGGAACGGCCCCCTCCACGAGGACCTCGAGGGCGATCTCGCCGTCGGTGCCGATGCGCCAGCGGCGGACGCGGGGATCCTGTGCCAGGTAGCGCTCGGCGCGGCGGCGGACGTCTTCCAGACGAGTCATGGGAACAACCTCGGGAATGGGGGGCGGCTGCTCACCCATACTTGCCTCCAGAGCCGCTGTCAAGCCTGCGGCCCCAGCGCGACCCGCCCGAGCGGCGACTCTTTTGCCCGGGCTCGGACGGAAGGCCGCCTGGCCTCGCCACGGTCAGGTCCAGATGAAACGAGTCTAGAGGTGGAAGTGCTCCACGAGGTCGCCGAAGGCGCGACGCAAGGTCGCAGAGAAGGACCCGCGGGTCAGCGTCTCGAGCTGGCGGCCGACGTAGCGGGTATCGTCGGCGATCAAACCCTTGACCCCGTCTACCGGCGCGTCAAGGGCCACGTGCTTGACCTCGACGTTGCCATCGTGGAGAGCGACGTCGAGGTACTCGTGGGTGCTGCCGACCTTCGTCAGCTTGCCGCCTAGCGCTCCGGC
>JAJYIO010000229.1 GCA_021790035.1 bacterium
GCTACGTAGCAGTGAGTTGCCCACCGTCTGCGCCGACCCTCTCGAATAAAACGCCCCCTGCCGAGCGGGGCTACGCAGCAGCTTGCCCGCAGCGGGGGGTAGTTTGCGGGGGGCAAGGCCCCCTGCAAGTCCCTGCCCCGAAGGGGAGTTTCCAATGCGGGAGGGTGACCCCTCTCGATCCAGATTTTATCTGCTAGTTAACCTGGCTTTTTACTGGCATTTACCAGGTTGCCGTCGCGAGCTTCGACAATATCCTCGAAATGGGTAGGAAAAAGCTGACGATCCTGGGCGCCGCCGTCGCCCTGGTAATGGCTGTTGCAGGCGCGGGGTGCGGTTCATCCGGCATCACCCCCCCCAGCATCACGACCACCGGCGCATCTCAGTACCTGACTCCGCAGTCCGTGCCATCGCCGACACCCAGCAGCGATCCCAACAACATCGCCAATAACCCCTTCGTGCTCTGGGTCAAGCAGAACTATCCCCAGCAGGCCGCTCAGATCATCACCAGTTACCTTTCCGAGCAGCCCGGAGCGCCGGACGATACCTCCCGGGATCAGCTGCGGGCACAGGTGCTCGGCGAGGTCGCCCAGCAGCTGCAGACGAACGTCCAGAAGGGCCTCCCGCAGGGGTTCACCGCGACCGTGGTCGGCGATAACGTCCAGGTGAGCGGCACGACCAACTACCAGGGCCATAACATCTACGTCCGGTTCGAGTTCTGGACCAAGTTCCTGCCCAACGGGGACGTCGAGATCTGGCAGCCAAACTCCACGACATACGCCCAGGCCGAGGACGTCCTGGCGGAATGGTTCGGCGGCGACATCACGGCCCAGGCCCAGACGCAGATCACGCAGGCCCTGGACAAGGCCGGACCACAGAACTCCGAGCCGCACTGGCAGGGCATCCAGTACTTCAAGGGCGGCATCTTCGTCGTCGATCCGGGCGTCTGCTTCGTCAACCAGAGCGCAAGTTAGGACCGGATCCGGGATCGCTCGGGCCCTCACGCGGGCGGTTCGCTGCTATCCTGGAGAAGTCCTTCGATGTAGCGTGAGGTTCCGCCCATGATTTCCGCCCCCGAGATCGACGCCGCGATTGCCCAGCAGCGCCAGGCTTTCGAGCGCGCACTCACCCAGGCGGTCGCCATTCCGACGGTCAGCATGGACCCGGAGCGTGATTCCGACATCCGCCGGGGAGCTGCTTGGTCCGCCTCCTTCCTGCGCGACCTCGGCGCGACCGTCGATATCGTCCAGACCCCTGGCAATCCCGTGGTGTGGGGCCGCTTCGCCATGCCGGGAGCTCGCCGCAGCGTCGCAATATACAACCACTTCGACGTTCAGCCTGCCGACGAGCCGGAGTGGCGGACCTCTCCCTTCGAGCTCAAGATCGAGGGAGAGCGCTACATCGGACGCGGGGCCACCGATGACAAGGGACCGGCCTTGACCGCCGCGTTCGCAGCCCGGATGGCTCGCGAGCAGGGCATCCCTGTCGACATTCACTTCTTCTGGGAGCTCGAAGAAGAGATCGGCAGTCCCAGCTTCGGCTCCTTCCTCTCCGGGGCGCCAAAGGTCGACTCCGTCCTGGTGTCGGACACCATCTGGATCTCCCGCGATCGTCCCGCGGCGCCCCTGGGACTCCGCGGCATGCAGACGGCCCGCCTGGTGCTGCGGACCGGGGATCACGACGCCCACTCGGGTCTGACCGGCGGGGCGGCTCGCAATCCGATCGCCGAGCTTTGCGACCTGGTCGCAGCGATGCTCGACGCCGACACCGGCAACGTCAAGATTCCAGGCTTCTATGACGAGGTCCGGGCCCCTTCGCCCGAAGAGGTCGCCGGATTCCTGGCCTCGGGGTTCGACGCCGAGGCCTTCCGCTCGGTCCATGGGTTCAGCAGCCTGCGCTATCGCGATCCCGCCGAGATCACCCGTCGCATCTGGGCCCTGCCCACGCTCGAGGTCCACGGGATCGCGGGCGGCTACCAGGGGCCGGGCGTCAAGAGCGTCATTCCGCCGTGGGCCGAGGCCAAGATCAGCATGCGGCTCGTGCCGGACATGACGCCGGCCAAGGCGCTCGAGCGACTCACTGCCTTCGTCAAGGCCCACAATCCCGACGTGGAGATCTTCCCCGAGGCCGGCCTCGATTCCTATCTCGCCCCCACCGGCGGACCTCACGTGGGCGCGCTCAAGAAGGCCATGGCGGCAGGATTCGGGCGGGAGCCGGCCTTCGTGCGCGAGGGCGGGAGCATCGGGGCCGTCGTGCAGATGCAGCGCCACCTGGATTGCCCCATCCTGTTCCTGGGCCTGTCGCTCCCCGAGCACGGCTACCACGCCCCCAACGAGAGCTTCGACTGGCACATGGCGTCGGGCGGCATGAAGGCGTTCACCACCTACTTCCAGGAGATCGCGGCGCTGTAGCCCGAGCGAGCCCGAGGATTCTCCACGCCGATGGACAACGTTCACGTGGCCGAGGGCACGCCTCCCGTCCTGGCGCTGGACATCGGAACCCGCTCGATCGTCGGCTTGCTGGCTTTTCCGCAGGATGACGGGCGGATGCAGATCGTCGATGCGGAGGCCGTGGCGCACGACGACCGGGCGATGCGAGACGGCCAGGTCCACGACATTCCCGAGGTGGGCAGGCGTATCGGCTTGCTGGTCGACCGCATGGCGGCGCGCAATGGCTGGCGACCCCGGCGCGCCTACGTGGCGGCGGCGGGAAGGGCTCTTGCCACTTCCGAGGCCGAGGCCGACCTTGCCGTGGGCCGTCCGGGGCAGGTCACCGAGGAGCTGCTGCGGCAGCTGACCGTCGCTGGCGTCGCCCGGGCCGTGGAGGGGCTCAAGGGGGGGGCTGCCGGCCGGAACTCACCCCATGGCTTTCACTGCGTCGGGTTCTCCGTCGTGCGCTACCTGCTCGACAACGAGCCCATGGCCAATCCCCTCGGCCAGCGGGGTGAGAGGGTTCAGGCCCGGATCATCGCCACCTTCCTGCCGCGCATCGTCACCGACGGTCTGATCCTGGCCTTGAAGAGGGCCGACCTCGAGGTCGCGGGGCTCACCCTCGAGCCGATCGCCGCAGCCAACGTCGCCCTCGCGCCGACCATGCGATCGCTCAATCTCGCGCTGATCGACATCGGAGCTGGTACCAGCGACATCGCCTTGACCCGAGATGGCGCGGTGACGGGCTACGCCATGGTGCCGATGGCCGGCGATGCCATGACCGAGGCCCTGGCGCAGGGCTACCTCCTCGACTTCCCCGAGGCCGAGCGCCTGAAGATCGCCTACGGCGATCGGTCGCCCGTTGAACCGGAGCCGCCGCCCCTCCTGGCGTCGGACATCCTCGGGGCGTCGATCCGCGTCTCGGCCGATGACCTCGATGCCCTCATGCAGCCGGTCATTGCCGACCTCTCCGGCCGCATCGCCGGCGAGATCCTGATGCTCAACGCCAGGGCGCCGGCGGCCGTGGTGTGCATCGGTGGGGGAAGTCTCACACCGCGCCTGGCGACGGCGATCGCCCGGTCCCTTGGGCTTCCTCCCGCTCGCGTGGGCGTCCGCGGCGCCGACATGATCAAGAGCGTCGATCTTTCGGCCCTGGCCGATCGCCCGGACCTCGTGGCGCTCCTTTCGAGTCCCACCGGGGTCACTCCCTTGGGGATCGCCTGGGGGGCTCTCTACGAGCCCGGATTTCATTTCGTCGACGCCTGGGTTCGAGCGGCGGGCGACGAGGGCGTAACGCCCGATGCCGAGCAGCGCGTCCAGGTCCTCGAGCTGGGTCGGGCGACCGTCTTCGATGCCCTCATCGCCGCCGGAGTTCGGGCCCGGGAGCTCGCCGGTCGACCCGGGCTGGGCCTGGCGGTTCGGGTCAACGGTCAGATCCGCCTCGTCCCGGGGACGCCGGGCCAGGATGCGGCCGTCACCGTGGATGGCAAGCCTGCGTCTCTCGACGCCCCTCTGCTGGCTGGCGCGCACATCGCGTATTCTCCGGCCTCGGACGGTACGGATGCACAGGCCCAAGTCGGCGATCTGGCAGAGGCCGCCCTGCTGTCGTTCGTGCTCGAAGATCGCCCCGTCGCGGTGCGCCCGCGACTCGAGGTCGACGGCCGGGCCGTCGAGCCCCAGGCGAGCTTGCACGATGGCGCCGAGGTCTCGTGCGACCGCAGCCTCCAGGCATTGCTCTCCCAGGCCGGGGTCTTTCTCGATCGGCAGCCCTTGCGGTTTACCCTCGACGGGATCCCGCAGGAGCTTCCACGCCGGTCTTTCGTGCTTCGCGTCGATGGCGAACCGGCCGGGCCGACGACCGAACTGTCTGGAGGCGAGCGCGTCGAGGTTCGGGTCATCGAGCACGCCGCTCCGCGGGTCGCGGACGTGGTGCCAGACGGTGCGGCCAGCGCGATCGGACTCTTTCTCAACGGCGAGCCCCTGCGCATTCCGGTGCGCTCCATCAAGGTGCGGCGCGAGGGCGTGGAAATTTCGCTGGAATCGCCGGTTCTCGAGGGGGACCAGCTCACCGTCGAATCCTCGGCCCCACCCATCCTGGCCGACCTCCTGGCGCTCATCCAGGCGGAACTCGTCGTCTCGGCGAGCCCGGCCACGAGGCTCGACCTCCAAATCGACGGCGAACCCGCCGCATTCACCTCGCCACTGGGCGAGAATGCGCACGTCGAGGCGCGTTGGGTGCCCATGGGATGGCATGCGGACGGCGTGCAGCACCTGGCTCGAGATCGCCAGTCCTCGGACGCGACTATGGAAAACCTCTAGCCAGCGGGGGATCCCGCAGGCAACGAGCCGTCAGTCTGCGGTATCATCGTGATTATGATGGTCGAACTGGATCACCTGGTCGGTTACATCGGCTATGCCGCGACGATCGTTTCCTCGGAGAATACGTCGGTCGCCATGAGCAGCGGCACCTTGCCCGCCCTCGCGACGCCGGCCTTGGTGGCGCTGGCCGAGCACGCCGCCATGAACGCCGTCGAGGCTGCCCTGCCGCTCGGAATGACGACGGTTGGCACCGAGGTCCACCTCAAGCACCTGACGGCGACCCCGGTAGGCCACAACATCCAGGCCAAGGCGGTGGTCTCGGCGATTTCCGGCCGCAAGCTGCAGTTCCACATCCAGGCTTTCGACGAGCGGGAGAAGATCGCCGAGGGGACCCACGAGCGGTTCATCGTCGAGGCCGAACGCTTCATGAACCGCCTCGTCGCCAAGAAGCCCAAGGGCTCGTAGCCGGCGCGTCGCGCTGCCAGGGATGACGAAGTCGCCTCGGGCGGCAGAAGGACCAGATCGAGTGTCGGGCGATATCGAGACCACGGCTCGCATTCTCGACGGGAAGTCGCTCGCCGGGGAGTTCCGGGCGGACCTCACGCGACGAG
>JAJYIO010000230.1 GCA_021790035.1 bacterium
GACGGCGACGAGGGCCTGTTCGCCGGTTATTCGGACATCAAGTTTCTCGCCCCCGTGCACTCGGGCGACTACATCGAGGCGTCGGGTCGCATCGTCAAGGAGGGCAACACGAGCCGCACGATGGAGTTCGTGGCCCGCAAGGTCGCCGGTCCCGCGCAAGGGCCCGGGCTGGCGGACTCGGCCGCCGAGATCCTGAAGGAGCCCGTCGTCGTCTGCACGGCCTCGGGCACTTGCGTCACGCCCAAGGACAAGCAACGCTTCTGAACGGGGTATGATCTTCGCCTAGACCGACCTTCGGTTGACGTGAAACAGGTCTAGATGCGGAATTGGCGGGCATGATTGACTGCTGAGCCGACCCCCACCAGCTAGAGGATCGCCAGATGGACAAGCTCATCATCACTTGCGCCCCGGTCGGGGCCGAAACGATGAAGTCGGACAATCCCAATCACCCGTACGGTCCGGAGGAGATCGCCATCGCGGCGATCGAAGCGGTCAAGGCCGGGGCCAGCATCATCCACCTCCACGTCAGGGAGGATGACGGCACGCCGAGCCAGTCTCCGACGCTCTTCGCCGAGGCCATTCGCCACATCCTCGACGAGGTCGACTGTATCATCCAGATCTCGACGGGGGGCGCCGTCACAGCCACCGAAGACGACCGCCTGCTCCCGGTTCGAGAGCTCATCCCACCGCCGGAGATGGCCTCGCTCACCATGGGGACCTGCAACTTCGGCAACAGCGTGTTCTGGAACTCCCCGGCCCTCATCGAGCGGTTCATCGGCGAGTTCAAGAAGCGGGGGATCAAGCCGGGCCTCGAGTGCTTCGAGGCCGGCCACGTGTCCAACGCGCTGCGCTACGCGCGGCGCGGGCTTCTCGACGGCCCGCAGCACTTCGAGTTCGTTCTGGGCGTGCCCGGGGCGATGACCGGTGCGGGCGAAAACCTCATGCACATGGTCCGGATGCTGCCCGAGAACGCGCAGCATACCTGGTCGGTGGCCGGAGTCGGCGCGGCCGAGCTCCCGCTGGCGGCAATCGCCATCGCGCTGGGCGGTCACGTCCGCGTCGGGTTCGAGGACAACATCTACTTCCGCAAGGGCGAGCTGGCGCTCTCCAATGCCCAGCTGGTCGAGCGTGTGGCCCGCCTGGGACGGGAGCTCGACCGCCCGGTCGCGACTGCCATCGAGGCCCGGGAGATGCTCAAGATGGCCCCGCGCAACCACGGAACCCTCGCCTCCACCAGCCCCCAGCAGGTATAGACCTGTTTTCGGGGAACGGAGAACAATCTAACTTCGGGCCGCCACTGGCCACCACCGAGCCTGGATCTCGCAAATTCGTGCGAGGCGCTCCTGGATGTCCCGTTCCGGGCCGGCCGCAGGGCCCAAAGGGTCCACCACGGGTCTACCGACGATGGCTTCCGCCGTCGCCAGGACGCTGGCGGCGAGAGCCTCGAGGTCGTAGCCGCCCTCGAGCACGAGGACCAGGCGCCCTCCTGAGCAGGCGCGCGCCCAGGCCGTCACGCGGGAAGCCAGCTCCGCGAATCCAGCGGCCGAGAGCCGCAGGCCGCCGATCGGATCGCGCCAGTGGGCGTCGTAGCCGGCCGATACCACGAGCAGTTCGGGGGCAAAGGCCTCGACGATGGGACCGATCAGCTCGTCGAACACCTGCTTGAACCCCTGGTCCCCGGTTCGCGGGGGTAGCGGGATGTTGACCGTCGTTCCCGCGGCCGACCCGATCCCGACGTCCTCGGTCGATCCCGTGTGCGGAAAGAGGCCCTCTTGATGGGTGGACACGTAGAGCACCTCGGGATCGGCCGAGAATATCGCCTCGGTGCCGTTGCCGTGGTGGACGTCCCAGTCGATGACGGCAACCTTTCTGATGCCCAGCGATTGCGCATGCCGGACGGCGATCGCCGCGTTGTTGAGAAGACAGAAGCCCATGGCGCGATCGGGCAGCGCATGGTGGCCGGGCGGACGTCCCAGCGCGAAGGCCGGTTCCCCCTCGAGCGCCAGCTCCACGGACTGCACCGCCGCGCCCGCGGCAAGGCGCATCACGTCGCAGCTCTCTCTGCTGGCGACGGTATCCGCATCGATGGTCCCGCCGCCTTCGGCGCAGAGTTGATCCAGATACGCGAGGTGGCGATCCGGATGGACCCGGCCGATCTCCTCCGCCGTCGCCGGACGCGGCAGCAGGAAGTCCAGCTCTCCGGCCGTCCGCAAAGCCCGATCCACGACGGCCCATCGGTCCGGGGCCTCCACGTGGGCGTTGCCCGGGTCGTGCTGGGCGAAGATCGCGTCGCTGATGACGTGCAGCACCGTGGCTCCTTCCATCAGGGGGGCGTTGACTGCGCCCACGGGGAGGTTAAGGTAAAGGCGCTCGAATTGCGAGTGTTGAACGAAACGCCACCTGCAAGTCCCTGCCCCGAAGGGGAGTTTCTGATGAGAGGAGGACGACCATGGCGGAACGGCGCCAGCACGATGCCCGCGAGAAGGAGCCCAAGGGCGACATGACGGTTCGGGAGGCAGGTCATCTCGGCGGCGAGAAGGTCAAGGAGGAGCGCGGCCCCGAGTTCTACTCCGAGATCGGCCACAAGGGCGGCCAGAAGGTCCGGGAGCTGATCGAAGAGGGCAAGCATGCCCTGGAGGGAGAAGAGGACGAGCGCAAGTAGACCAGGGGCGATGGCGGCAGGGCGCTCGAGACGATGCGAGGCCTTCCGGTCGAAGGCCTCGCAGATCGATCGCTGGATGAGCCTGGCTAGGGCGACGAGCTGGCAAGGGCGGAGATCCTGGCTTCGAGCTGCTCGACCTGCCGCTTTTCGGCAAGGAAGTGGAGGCGGTTCTCCATCTCCATCCAGCTGGCGAGCAGGCCCTTGGTCCCCTTGTTGGACTCCTCGATCTCCCGCGTGATGCGATCGAACTGGGGAGCCAGATCGGCGATTCTTGCCTCGAGGCGCGCCAGGGCGTCCCATACGGGGCCGAGCCGATCGTCTTGAGGCGCTGGCTTGGGCGTCTCCCCCAGGGCACCGACGTCCAGAGGTTGGGCCGACAAGGCGGCCAGCTGAGCCTTGAGGTCCTTGATGGCGGCCTGCTGGGCAGCCATCGAGAGGGAATTCGTCGCGAATTGCGCCAGGGGGACCTTCTCCGAGATCTCCCGATCGTGTCGAGCCAGGGCTTCCTCGACGCCTCCGACCCGAATCCCGAGGTCGCCCGCCGCGTCCGAGATGGTGGCTTCGAGGACCCCGAGCGCCCGGTCGTGCTCGTCGAGGCGATCGCCGCACGCGCTCGCGAGGTCCAGTGCCTGGCTCCCCACCGCAACGGGCCCCGCGAACTCTGTCCGCACGGCGTCCACCAGCTCGGCCGCATGCTCGCGAAGGTCCCGGTCGGACTGCTCGAGGGCGGCTCCGAGGCGTTCGGCGATCCCCTCGAGAGCCCCGGTTCGGTCGGTCAGCTCGGAGATCTGCCCCAGAGCCTCGGCCAGCCGCTCGGCCACCCTCCGGTTCTCCTGGGCTTGAACCTCGAGCGCTTCGAGCGACTCTGACCACCCCTCGACGGCGGCCAGCCGGCCGTCCAGGACTTCCAGACGTTCTTCCACGCGGGCGATCTCGGAGCGCTGGGCCGCGACGCCATCCTCGACCAGGCGCTCGAGGACCTCGACCCGCTCCGACAGGGCCACGAAGGCCGGATCCGCCTGGGCCGTGCCCTCGACGGCCCGTGATTCGAGGACCGCCAGGCGGCGCTTGAGATCGACCAGAAGGGGCGTGAAGCCATCGGCGATCGCCTCGCTTCCCCAGTTCGAAGCCTGCACGATTTCCTTGAAGATCCCGGCGAGCTTCTCGGCGAGGGCTCCCGACTCCCGGCGCAGCCGCCACTCGAGGTCCCACATCCGACGACGGACCTCCGGTAGGTCCTCTTCGGGGGGAATCGGCGGTTCCTGTGGCGGTGAATCGTCAGACATGTCTGGCACGGATATACCCCTTTCGTGAGGCTACGCTACAGGCACGTCGCTCCTGCCGGGCCAGGGTCACTGATGACGCCGTTCTCGACGTGGACCGTGCTAGAATCAGCGTTTCCCCGGGGATCGAGGGCGATGGGCGCTTCGAGCGTCCCGCAGCATGACAGGCGGATTGGATTCGGATGAAGATAGCGGTCGCACTTTCCGGCGGCGTGGACAGCTCGGTCGCAGCCGCCAAGCTGGTCCGGCAGGGCCACGAGGTCGTCGGCGTAACGATGCGTATCTGGCCAGATTCCAAGTGCTGTGGCATCGATGCGTTGCACGATGCCGCGGCCGTCGCCCGGAAGCTCCAGATCGAACACCATGTCATCGACCTGATGGATCGCTTTCGCCAGGAAGTCGTCGACCCGTTCCTTTCGACCTATGCCGAGGGCCGCACGCCCAATCCCTGTCCCACCTGCAACCAGCGCCTGAAGTTCCACTACATGTGGGAAGCCGTGCAGCAGATCGCCGGCGTCGAGCGCATCGCGACGGGGCACTACGCCCGCGTCAGGTTTGATGCGACAGGCGGAATGTACCAGCTGCTCAAGGGCGCCGATCGCAACAAGGATCAGTCTTACATGCTCTTCAAGCTGGATCAGGCGCAGCTTGCCCGTCTCGTCACGCCGCTGGGCGAGCAGACCAAGGAGCAGACCCGAGCCGAAGCCTGGGAACTCGGCCTGCTGTACATCGCCGACAAACCGGACAGCCAGGACCTCTGCTTCACGTCGGACGACCTGGCTGGCTTCCTGGCCAGGCACATCCCCGATCACGAGCGCGAGGGTCCGATCGTCGATCGCGACGGCAACGAGGTGGGGCGCCACCGCGGGACCATCCATTACACGGTCGGTCAGCGTCGCGGTCTTGGCGTCGCGGCCGCCGAGCCCCTCTACGTTCTCGACATCGAGCCGCAGACCCACACCGTGGTCGTGGGCCCTCGCAGCCAGACTTTTCGTCCCGAGATCGTGGTCGAAGACTTCTGCTGGACGTCCATCCCCCCACCGGCCGGGGCCTTCCGCGCCGAGGTCAAGATCCGCCACTCACCTCACGCGGTGCCGGCGATGATCGAGCCGGAGGGCGACCGACTCCGCGTGCGCTTCGACGAACCGCAGCCTGGCATCGCAGCCGGGCAGTTCGCGGTCTTCCACCACGACGACCTTCTCCTCGGCGGCGGCACGATCTGCCGTCCCGGGTAGCGCACCAACGGAGCTTCGGCGGATTCCCCGATCGAGGAATCCGCCTGATGGCGCCGGCCCTTCTTGAAGGATGCCGTCCGTGAGCCCGCCCGGGCCCTAGCCTGGACTATTCATGACCCGCTACTCGACCGTCGCATCTCGGCCCGCCTGCTTCGTTGCACCG
>JAJYIO010000231.1 GCA_021790035.1 bacterium
GTAGCGGGTCATGAATAGTCCAGGCTAGCGGGCGAAGCCATCCAACCGCATGCGGGCCCAGACGGTGGCCCCCAGGGCGCCCGCGTGGTCGCCCAGCTCGCTCGCCACGATGCGGGGCGGCTGGCCCGGACGCGGCATCGCGCGGGCCAGGGCGGCCTGGCGGATGGGCGCGACCATGGCGTCGCCGAACTTCTCGACCATCCCGCCGCCCAGGACCACCACCTCGGGATCCACGACGTTCAGGAGATTTCCCACCAAGATGGCAAGGTAGTGGCGCGAGCGCTCGAGGAGTTCGAGGACGACCTTGTCCCCGCCGCTCGCCGCGGCCAGGAGGACACTGGCCGTGATGCGATCCTTGTTCTTGTCTCGCATGATCTGCGGCACCAGGGTCTTCCTGCGCGCTGAGATCGCGGCCTCGATGTCGCGGGCGATCGCCGACCGGCTGGCAACGGCCTCGACACAGCCATTCTGCCCGCATCCGCAGCGCGGCCCGTCGGGGACCACCGCCATGTGACCGATCTCGCCGGCTGCGCCGTGCGACCCGCGGTATAGCTCGCCACCGAGGATCATGCCACCGCCGATGCCCGTGCCCACCCATATCGCCACCGCGTTGCGCGCCCCCCGAGCCGCTCCGAACGCGTGCTCGCCCATCACGGCGACCTGTACGTCGTTGGCCACGAAGCTGGGCAGATCGAGGGCATCCTCGAGGTGCCTCGCCAGGGGGACGTCGAGCCAGTCGAGGTTGGTGGCCTTGGCGATGAACCCCGTCTCGAGGTCGACCGAGCCCGGCGCGCCGATGCCAAGGGCCTTGAGCTTGGACACCTTGACGTCGGCCTTCCTGGCTGCCTTCTGCACGATCCGGGCGACCTCGGCGACCACCGGACCCGGATCCGGGCCGTCGTGCGGTGTATCGGCCTCCGCGGTGGCAAGCACCTGACCGCGGGCGTCGGCGATCACGGCCAGGAGGCTGGTAGCTCCCAGGTCGATGCCAACGATGGGTACATCACGCTTCAACGGCGGGCCTCCCGGAAAGCAGGCGGTCGATTTGAGCCGCCAGGGCGAAAGAACGGGTGACGCAGTCCTCGATCGACAGGCCCAGGAAGTAATTACCCGCCAGCAGCACGCCCGTGTCGGCCATGAGGGTATCGAGGCGCCGCATGCTGTCCGCGTGGGCCGTGCCCAGCGACGGCAGCGCATTTTCCTTGACGACGAGGTTCTGGAAATCGGCCCGCGGTACGCCGAGGACCTCCTCGATGCGCGTGAGGTTGCTGGCCATGTCGTCGTCGCGGAAGTGGAAGGTGAACCCGCGCAGGGTCGAATCCGGGACCACGTCTCGAGAGACGACCGAGTAGAAGCGATCGCCCGACGATACGATTCCCGCCAGCGGCCGCATCGCTATGCGGTCCCGCCGCACCGCGACTCCAACGTAATACAGCGGATTCATGCGGATGGCGGCCAGCAGCCGGGCAGCATCCGGAACCATCGGCTCCACCAGCCGCGCCGCCTCGGGTGGGGGAACCGCCAGGGCGATCGCCCGGCTGACCCGCACCTGGCCGTTCTCGAGCCGCAACGAGAACCCGTCGTTCGTTCGAGAGATGGCCTCGACGCCCGAGCCCGTCTCGACCGTCAGGCCGGGCTGGCTGGCCAGCGCCTCGGCGACGGTCTTCACCCCGCCCGCGAGAGTGAAGCTGCGGCGAAAGTCCTTGCGCCGACCCGGTCGCTTCTTGAAGAGGAACTCCGCGCCGAACTCGCGGGTGTCCTGGCAGGCGACGGCATCGAAGAGCGCGCCGAACACACGATCGTAGTTGCCGGATCCGACGATCGACCCGTAGTACGAGGCGACCGTCCGACCGACCCTGGACGAGGTGAAAAGCCTCGGAACCGACACCAGGAGTTCGAAGGCATTGAGCTGCGACGGGATCGAGCGGAGTTTGCCCCCGACCCGTACGAAGAATCCCAGCTTCAACCGGCCGAGGATCCGGTCGACGAGGCTCCGCTCCTCGATCAGGGAGATGAGGTTGGCGTAGGAGTTGTAGCAGGTATGGGCGCCAAGCTCCTGCCAGAACGACTCCGAACCGGCCTGCACGCGGGTGGTCGCGAGACACCCGCCGGCCTCCTCGGCCTTGTCGACGACCAGAACCCGGCGTCCCGAAGCGACGGCCCGGCTGGCCAGAGAAAGGCCACTGATGCCGGCGCCGACGACGATCAGGTCGTGGGTCGAGGTTGTCGGTTCAAGCCCCATGTAGCGTCCTTCCTCACCGCGGACTTTCAGTATAACCGCTAATCGGGCGCATCCGCCGCCTGGCCCGCTTCCGGCGGTCCGGCCCCGGTCAGATCGACGCTGGACCTGCCCCAGATGGACCCGTCCCGTGCGCCCCCTGCTTCCCGGTCTGCTTAAGCCGCCCTTAGCAAGATCTTTACCCTCTTAACCGATAATCCGGTATGCGGTTCCGGACCCTGCTCCTGACGCTCGCCACCCTTCTGGCGGGTTGTGGGCTCCAGGGTTCTCCGTTCGGATTCTCCACCGACAACGTCGCCGATTCCACGAGCCAGCTGAGCGTGACCGGGCGGTATCTGGTCCACTTCCGTGATGCCGTGTCGACGCCGGATCAGGCCGCCGCCCTGGCCGCAGCCGGTGATTCCCTGGTTCGCGACATCACTCCGCTGGGCGTTTGCATCGTGACTTCCAGCCAGGCCGGCGCGGGCCTCGATGCGCAGCTCGTGGACTACGTCGAGCCCGATGGACCGGTCGCGGCGCCGGCCCTTCTCGACGGCAACGGGCAACCGGTGCAAGCCCGATCCGGGTGGAGCCCGACCAGCCTGACCGCGGCGAACACCCTCGGGGGGGCCGGCGTGCAGTCGGTGGGACCGCCCAGCTCCCTGCTCCGGTCCCAGGCCCTCGGCGCCGGGAACGGCGTCTCGGTCAACGATCCCCTCGTCGCCGACCAGTGGGGGCTGTCGGCAGTCCACGCCCAGCAGGCCTGGGAGCAAACGATGGGCCAGGGCATCGTCGTCGCCGTGATCGACACCGGTGTCGATCTCTCACATCCCGACCTCGCCGGCAACCTCGTGTCGGGGATCAGTTTCGTCGACAGCGTGCAGGGTCCGTCCGGGTCGGCCGACGACGCTCGCGTGGTGCCCTTCCACAACGTCGGCCCGGTGGATGACAATGGCCACGGCACGCACGTAGCGGGCATCATCGCCGCCGAGGCCAACGACGGCATCGGGGGGGCCGGGGTGGCGCCTCTCTGCAAGATCATGCCGGTCAAGGTCCTGGCCTACAACACGAAGGGTCTCGAGGGCGACGTCGCCTCCGGTATCATCTGGGCGGTCGACCACGGGGCGCGCATCCTCAATCTGAGCCTGGGTGGCGTGGGCGGCAGCCAGACCCTGGCGCGGGCCGTCGCCTATGCTGAAGCGCACGGTGCCCTGATCGTGGCCGCGATGGGCAACGACGGGCAGGATCCGACCCTGCATTACGGGGCGGATGCCGAGTTCCCGGCGTCCTTGCCCGGGGTCGTGGCGGTGGGCGCGACGATGGCCGACGGGGAGGTGGCTGCCTATTCCAATCACGGCAGCTGGATCTCGCTCGCGGCCCCGGGCTCGGGAATCCTGTCGACCACCCCGACCTACCCCGTCTTCGAGGACCTGCAGCCGGGCTATGACATCCTGAGCGGCACGTCGATGGCCACGCCGTTCGTCTCGGGCACCGCGGCGTTGATCTGGTCGGAAAACCCCTCCTGGACCGCAGATCAGGTCCGCCAGCGGCTGTTCCACAGCGCCACGGACCTCCTGTTCCCGGGATTCGACGATTCCACGGGCTGGGGGCAGGTGAACGCCGCGGCGGCGGTCGGCGCGCAGGCCGTCTCGTAGTCGCAGGGGCGACCTGCGGCAGAAAGGATTCGCACCTGATCCTGCCCCGTCTCCTTGTTACAAATGCCAGCCGGCCGGGCATCTTTGCCTGGCTCGGGCCAGCGGGAGGGTGCGAGCTCCGGATGGCCCGAGCGCCGGGCGCCTGGCCGGATCGTTCCCGATGCCGCTAGCGGACGAGATGGGCGAATCCTACTTCAACAAGCTCAACTACACGCTCTCGAACGAGGACACCGCGCTCGAGCTGGGCGTCTTGCCGGAGCAGACCGGCCACGTCGTGGCCATCGCCGGAAGCGGGTCGCGGGTCTTGCCACTGTTCGCCAGACACCCCGGGGTCATGACCTGCCTCGATCGCTCCCCTGCGCAGCTCGCGCTGACCGAACTGCGGGTGGAATCGGTGCGTGCGCTCTCGCATCGGGATTTCTTGACCTTCTGGGGCTATCCCACTCGAGACGGGGTCAGGATCCGGCCCGAAGAGCGCAAGGCGGTCTTCGATTCCCTGCCCCTGTCCGACGCGGCCAGGTCCTTGCTGCTGTCTCATTTCGAACAGACCGCGTGGGACTCCATCTTGTACTCCGGAAGCTGGGAGACCGCCATGGGCAGCCTGGCCCGCATGGTGACACGTGTCATGGGTGCGAAGGCGCAGGCGTTCTTCGAGTGCCGCACGCCCGAAGAGGCGAGCACGTTCCTGGCCCGAGCGTTCCCGCACATGCGCTGGTCCCTGCTGGTGGCCCTGCTTGGAAACGCGAGCGTATTCAACGCCCTGCTGTACAAGGGCCGTCATCCGAAAAAGAACGTTCGCGATACCTACTACGGTTACTACAAGCGCAGTTTCGACCGGCTATTTCGCCAGGCCCCGGCCCGTCGTAACTTCTTCTTGCAGCTCATCATGCTAGGGCGCCTGGAATTCGCGGAGGGACTGCCTGTCGAGGCCGATCTTGCGATCTTCGAGGCGATGAAGGCCGGGATCGGTTCGGCGGACATCCGTTACGTGGAGAGCGACGTCCTGGACGCGCTGGCCCTGGCGACCCCCGCGGTGGGGCTCGTATCGCTGTCGGATGTGGGCTCGTACTTCGATCGCAGGACCGAGTCCGAGTTCCTGCAGCGCCTCAAGCCGGGACTAGAACCCGGTGCGCGGGTGGTCTGCCGCTACTACTTCCGGATACCCGAGAACGTCGACACCACTGGATTCGAGGATAAGACGCGGGACTTCTCGGACCTGATCGCCGCAGAACGCACCCAGGTGTATGCGATCCACGTGTGGCAGCGCGCGAAATGAGTCCCCCACCGGCTGCGCCGACACTCTCGAATGAAACGCCACCTGCCGAGCGGGGCCACGCAGCAGCTTGCCCGCAGCGGGGGGTAGTTTGCGGGGGGCAAGGCCCCCTGCAAGTCCCTGCCCCGAAGGGGAGTTTCTCAC
>JAJYIO010000232.1 GCA_021790035.1 bacterium
GGCTCTCCTGTGAAGCCCTGGCCTTGGCAGCTGCCGCCTCCTCGCCGGCCTCGCCGCGGGAAAGCTGGGTCTGTGCGGCCAGAACCTCGAGCCGGGGTGCATCGCCCGCCTGGTAACGCTTGACCGCGATGGAGACAATTTGCTGGTCGAGCCGCAGATCTTCGCGGGCCAAACGGGATCGCTCCTGATCGGCAAAAGCTTCAAAATAGACGCGAGTGACCTCTGAACGGAGTGCCAGCCAGGCAAGAGCCTGCCGCTGGTCGGCGGCATCCAATCCCAACCGCGCCACCTGCCACTGCTTGCCGGGCGCACCCCAGATCGGCAAGGGCTGCCGGAGGTCGAGATCCTGTTCCGAGTTATCGCCCTCAGCGGACAGCGAGGGATTAGACCAGCGTCCCGCCGCCAGCAGGTTGCCGCTTGCGATCCCGACCTCGGCTTGGGCGATGGCCAGCGTCGGACTTGCACTGAGGGCTCGAGAGATGGCGCCGTCGAGCGTGAGCGGCTGCATGGCCAGGGCGGGACGGGCCAGGACGAGCGGCAGGAGCGGGGCGAAAAGGAGGGACGTGCGCTTCATGTCGGTTACGATAGTCGGTCGTAACCAGAGGGTCAAGGCCCGGGTCTCGGAAAGCCGTAGGAGATCGCGTCCGTCAAACAGGACTAGCGGCGGTCGTCTTCGTCAGGCGTGTGCCGGGGCCGCCGCGGCTCGGTGGAGGAAAAGGTCTCATGCCCCGGCCAGAGCTTGACGATCGCGACGACCAGCAGCACGAGGACGGCAACGGCGATCAGGAAGGCGAGGAACATCCAGACGCCCATCGCCCAGCCACCCATCATCGACCCGCACTAGGAGCACCACTGGCCTGCGCTGCCGCCTTGCTGCACGGGAACCATCTCGTCATCCTCCGCCCGCCCATCTGCGCCGAATCAAACAGGTTCCCCTGTCGGGTATCCGCGATGTTGCTGAGGCCTTGGCGCTCGAGAGCGTCCCGTGCCCTCTGACGGTTTGCTCGTCGGGTTCGGACGCTCATGAACCTTGCCCCTCCGCCCCGTCGATCTCGGCTGCTTCAGCGAAGTCCTCGGGTTGTCCGACCCTGCCGATCACGTAGCGATCCGGATCCGCCTGGAACTTCTGGCGACAAGCGTCCGAGCAGAAGTGGAAGACCCTGCCGTCCACCCCGATCGCCAGGATGTGATGCGGATGGCCGGGCAGGAATTCCATCCCGCAGACGGGATCGAACTCTCGCAGCGTTTCGTTCTCCAGCGTTTCCCCGCCCATGCGACCACCTTCCCCGAGGCCTTTGGCGAGTCTCGATCCATTTTTGCCTCGTTACAAGGGCCGATCGGCGATCCCTCGGGAGGAACCCTCGTCACATGACGGGCGGCGCCCAATTGCCCTGCACCACGCCCTCGATGTGCTTGCAGGGCACTTCCGGGTCCGCATCCATTGCATCGACCCGCTGCTTGTAGGCCCTGAGCTCGTCGCGGAAGGCCGTCAGCTCGGCGATCCGGCGATCGAGGCTCGCCAGCTTGTCTTCAAGAAGCTGGCTCACGTGTGCGCAAGGTGTCAGTCCTCCTGACCAGATGTTCACGACTTGCTTGATGTCCGCCAGGTTCAGGCCAAGCGCCTTGGCGCCTTGAACGAATCGCAGGCGATCGAGATGGGCGTGAGAGTATACCCGGTAACCCGACGCCGTGCGCCCGGGCTCGGACAGAAGGCCAAGGTCCTCGTAATACCGGATGGTCTTGGGATTCGTGCCCGCCAGCTTGGCCAGCTCTCCGATGTAGAGCTCTTTCATCGGCGCGTGCCTCCTCGATCGGTTTCCACGACTTCCAGGTTACCCCTTGACCTTCCAGCTGACAGGATGGTTTAAGCTCCGGCCATGAAATTCGATCCGCCGATGTCGGACGAGCCGGACCCACATTCCACGAGTGAGCTCGGGCCCTCGGACGCAGGGGAGGTGTCTGGGGATCCCGTGTGCGGCATGACGGTCTTGCCAGGCCAAGCCGAGGCCGTCGTGGAGCACGAGGGCAAGATTTACTCCTTCTGCTGCGGGGGGTGCGCCGACAAGTTCCGGAGCGACCCCGCCCGCTATCTCGCCCGGGCGCCCGAGACTGCTGCCGGAGGACATGGCCATGGGCCCGATGCGGCTGGCGTTCAGGCTCCAGTTGCCCCCGGAGCGGTTTACACCTGCCCCATGCATCCCGAAGTCTGGTCCGCCAAGCCAGGCCCCTGTCCCAAGTGCGGCATGGCCCTCGAGCCCGCCGGACCTCCGGCCGCAAAGGTCGAGTACGTCTGCCCCATGCACCCCGAGATCGTGCGGTCGGAGCCCGGAAGCTGCCCAATCTGCGGGATGGCGCTCGAGCCCCGGACCGCTGCGCTCGGCGAGGAGGCCAATCCTGAACTCGCGGATATGACCAGGCGCTTGGGGATCGCCCTGATCCTCACCCTGCCGGTTCTGGCAATGGCGATGGCGGATTACTTGCCCGGCCGCCCTCTGGAAACGTGGGTTTCAGGACGAACCGTGCAATGGCTCGAGTTCGCGCTCGCAACACCCGTGGTGCTCTGGGCCGGGTGGTTCTTCTTCGAGCGCGGGTGGGCGTCGATCGTCCACCGCAGCTTGAACATGTTCTCGCTCATCGCCCTGGGAGTCGGAGCAGCGTACCTCGACAGCGTCGTGGCGACCTTTGCGCCCGGGGTCTTTCCGCCGTCGTTTCGAGGGCCAGACGGGGCCGTGCCGGTTTACTTCGAGGCGGCGGCTGTCATCACGACCCTGGTGATCCTGGGCCAAGTCCTTGAGCTCAAGGCGCGCAGTCAGACGAGCGGCGCCATCCGCGCCCTGCTCGGCCTGGCCCCCAAGACGGCGCGCCGGATCGAAGCCGACGGGTCGGAGCGCGACGTGGCGATCGATCAGGTCATGCCCGGCGATCGCCTGCGCGTCCGGCCAGGCGAGCGGGTGCCGGTGGACGGCGTCGTGGTCGACGGCCACAGCGCGGTCGACGAGTCGATGGTCACCGGCGAGCCGATTCCCGTCGAGAAAGCTCCCCAGTCGCGGGTGATCGGCGGAACCGTGAACCAGGCCGGAGGATTCGTCATGCGCGCCGACCGGGTCGGTGCCGACACCATGCTGGCCCAGATCGTGCGGATGGTCAGCGAAGCACAGCGCAGCCGGGCGCCCATTCAGCGGCTGGCCGATCGGGTCTCCGCCTGGTTCGTCCCGGCGGTGGTCGCGGTGGCGGTGGCCACTTTCACCGGCTGGGCCACGATGGGCCCCGAGCCGCGTCTGGCTCATGCGCTCATCAACGCCGTGGCCGTTCTGATCATCGCCTGTCCGTGCGCGCTGGGCCTGGCCACGCCGATGTCGCTGATGGTCGGCATCGGACGCGGGGCGCTGATGGGAGTCCTGATCCGCAACGGCGAGGCGCTCGAGACCTTGCAGCGCATTGATACGCTGGTCGTCGACAAGACCGGAACCTTGACCGAGGGGCGGCCGCGCCTCGTCTCGGCGATCCCTGCCGAAGGCATTTCGCAAGAGCGTCTGCTGTGCCTGGCCGCGAGCCTCGAACGTGGCAGCGAGCACCCTCTGGCGGCGGCGATCGTGGCTGGGGCGGTCGATCGCAAGGTGGCCCTCGCCCAGACCGCCGATTTTCGCTCGATCACCGGCAAGGGCGTCAGAGGGAAGGTCGAGGGCGAGGAGGTCGCTCTGGGCAATGCGGCGCTGATGACCGATCTCGGAATCGAGATCGATTCGCTGGCCCGGCGTGCAGACGAGCTTCGTCACGACGGCCAGACCGTGATGTTCGTGGCCACCGGCGGTCGCATGGCGGGTCTGGTCAGCGTCGCCGACACGGTCAAGGCGACGACGGCCGAAGCCTTGCAGATGCTTCATGCCGAGGGCATCCGCGTGGTGATGCTCACCGGCGACAACCAGATCACGGCGCGGGCGATCGCCCGCAAACTGGGGATCGACGACGTGGAGGCCGAGGTTCTCCCCGAGCGCAAGGGTCAGATCGTCAAGAAACTCCAGGACGCAGGCCGGAAAGTCGCGATGGCGGGCGACGGGGTCAACGACGCCCCGGCCCTCGCCCAGGCGCACGTGGGCATCGCGATGGGAACGGGGACCGACGTGGCGATCGAGAGCGCGGGCGTGACCTTGATCAAGGGCGATTTGCGGGGGATCGTCCGCGCCACCGGGCTCTCCCGTGCCACGATGCGCAATATCCGGCAGAACCTTTTCCTCGCCTTCGTCTACAACACCGTCGGCATCCCGATCGCCGCAGGCGTGCTCTATCCGGTCTTCGGGCTGCTGCTGTCGCCCATCGTCGCCGCCGCTGCGATGAGTTTGAGCTCGGTGTCCGTCATCGGAAATGCCCTGCGGCTCCGGCGCATCAAGACGTAGGATCCCGTCGGGGCGTGTATCGTACCGCTTTCGCCAGGGTGCTCGACACCAAGGGTGCGACCCTGGGGTACTATTGCAAATAGTAGGACGGTGCCCTACTATTTGCAATAGTACCCATATCCGTCCGCATCGAAAGGCGAAACGATGAAACAGCGGCCCTCCGGCGTCACGCCCTCCGCATGGTTGTCCTCGGCGATCTTGCTGACGGTGCTGGCTGGCTGTGCAGGCGGCGGCACCAAGCCCGTCCAGACAGCCCAGGCCGGTAGCTCGACCCTCACCTTGTTGGCTCAAGGAGGCCACCTGGTGAAGGGCGATAACACCGTGACCGTGGCCTTCGCCGACGCTGCCGGCAAGCCTCAGGTCGTGCAGTCTCCCCGCATCCGGGCCTTCATGCCCGCCATGGGCCAGATGCCCATGATGGATGAAAAGGCCGATCTCGCGCCCACCTCGAAGACGGGCGCCTATCAGGCCACTTTAGACCTGCCGACATCCGGAACCTGGCAGACCACGATCGCCTTCTTTGGATCCGCGGGCCCCCAGCAGGCCACCTTCAACGTCCAGGTTCCTTGATGCGGGTGCGCTTCGGCTCGGGCGTGCTGGCAGCCGTCATGCTGCTTGGCTTTCCGCTTGCCGCGGATGCCCTGGCGATCGGACAGGCGAAAGGGACCGCGTTAGCGCGGCCTGAGCCGCTCGATGAGCTGATCGCGGACGCCCTCGCACACAACCCCGATCTGACGGCCGCCAGGCTCGAGGCCGCGTCCATGCGCGCCAGGGTCGGCCACGTGCGCACCTGGCCGGAACCCGAGCTCGGCGGCGGGTTCGCGCTCATGGAGATGGGCGGGGGC
>JAJYIO010000233.1 GCA_021790035.1 bacterium
GCTGAAGAGATCCTGGACCAGCTCGTCGGGCGTGTCCTCGTACATCTTGATCTCTTCGAGGACCACTCGCTTCTCGCGCTTGATCTCGGCCTCGTCCATCACCGAATCGAGCAACATGTCCGAGAGGACATCAAGCGCCAGCTCCACCTGGTCGTCGAGCACCCGGGCGTAGTAGCAGGTCATCTCCTTGTCGGTGAAGGCGTTGAGACTGCCGCCGGTGTCCTCGAGGGCCTGTGCGATCTCGAGCGGGGACCGCGTCCGCGTTCCCTTGAACATCATGTGCTCGATGAAGTGGCTGATGCCGTTGTTCTCGGCACTCTCGTTCTTGGTGCCGGTATCGACCCAGAAACCGATGGCCGCGGAGCGGACGTGCGGCAACTCCTCGATCAGAACCCTGACCCCGTTGTCGAGGACAAACTTCTGCTCGTAGAGTTCCGGACTCCGCTCCGCCTTGGCCATTGCTGCCTCTCCAGTGACGAGACTCCGTGCGCGGAGCTCGCCGCGCAGGCGACTGGGACCCCTAGTTGACGCCAGCTGGCTGCTGGCCCGCGCCTTGGGGCATCTCCTCGGGACGCACGCCCTTGAGGGTCAAGTTGATGCGGCCCTGGTTGTCGATCTCCATGACCTTGACCGTGATCACGTCACCCAGGTTCACGACGTCCTCGACCTTGGCCACGCGAGTCGGAGCGAGCTGGCTGATGTGCACCAGGCCCTCCTTGCCGGGCAGGATCTCGACGAAGGCGCCGAAGTTGAGAATCCGCGTCACCTTGCCGGTGTACACCTGCCCGACCTCGGCCTCCTTGGTCAGCCGCTCGACCCACGCGACTGCGCGCTGCGCAGCATCCGCGTCGGACGTGGTGACGAAGACGGAGCCGTCGTCCTCGACATCGATCTTGACGCCCGTCTCCTCGACGATCCGCTTGATCATCTTGCCGCCAGGGCCGATGAGCGCGCCGATCTTCTCGGGGTTGATGTGGAGCGTCAGGATGCGCGGAGCGTAGGGCGACAGCTCGGTCCGCGGCTGCTCGATGGCGTCGAGCATCTTGTCGAGGATGAACATGCGTCCCTTTCGGGCCTGCTCGAGGGCGACCTGCATGACCTCCAGGCTGATCCCCTTGATCTTGATGTCCATCTGCAGGGCCGTGATCCCCTCGTGGGTACCTGCGACCTTGAAGTCCATGTCACCGAGGTGATCCTCGATGCCCTGGATGTCGGTCAGGATCGCGAAGCGATCGCCCTCCTTGATGAGTCCCATGGCCACCCCTGCAACGGGAGCCGAGATCGGCACGCCCGCGTCCATCAACGAGAGCGTCGACGAGCAGGTGGATGCCATCGAGGTCGATCCGTTGGACTCGAGGACCTCGCTGACCAGACGCAGGGAGTAGGGGAAATCCTCGACCGTCGGCAATACCGGCGTCAGGGCGCGCTCGGCGAGAGCCCCGTGTCCGATCTCGCGCCGACCGGGACCCCGGCTTGGCTTGACCTCCCCGACCGAGAAGCCCGGGAAGTTGTAGTGGTGCATGTAGCGCTTGCTGGTGATGGGGTCGAGCCCGTCGATCTTCTGGGCGTCGCCGGTCGATCCCAGCGTGCAGATGTTCATGACCTGGGTCTGGCCGCGAGTGAAGACCGAGCTGCCGTGCGCCCTGGACAGGACCGCAACCTCGCACGTGATGGGCCGGATCTCTTCGGGCTTGCGGCCATCGACGCGGACACCCTTTTCGGTGGTCAGCTTGCGAACGACCTTCTTCTCGAGGTGGTAGAGGGCGTCAGCGATCGCCTTGGGATGGGAGGCGAGGTACTCCTTGAGTTCATGGCTCTCGGCCAGGTTGGCGAGCTGGGTTCCGAGATCGCCGAGCACCTGGGATGTGGCCTCCTCGCGAGCCTTCTTGTCGCTGTTCTGGATGGCCGCGACGAGGGCGTCGGTGCCCGCCTTCTCGATCCACTGATAAAGCCGCGGATCGGTCTCGGCCAGCTTGATCTCGAGCTTGGGCTTGCCGATCTCCTTGGCGATCTCGACCTGCCACTCGTCGAGCTCGCGGACCGCATCGAATCCCACGGCGATCGCGTCCAGCACCTCGGCCTCGGGCACGACCTTGATCCCGGCCTCGACCATCATGATGGCGTCGCGAGTTCCGGAGACGACCAGATCGATGTCGCCCTCCTCGCTCTCGTGGAACGTGGGATTGATGAGCCACTGACCGCCCAGGCGACCGACTCGGACGCCGCAGCAAGGGCCGTCGAAGGGGATGTCCGACACCATGAGAGCCGCGGACGCGCCGATCATGCCCAGCATGTCGGGCTCGACCTGCTGGTCGCTCGACAGCACGTACGCCACGACCTGGACGTCATTGCGGAAGCCCTCGGGGAAGAGCGGCCGGATGCTCCGGTCGATGAGCCGGCCCGACAGGATCGCGTGCTCGGACGCCCGGCCCTCGCGGCGCATGAAGCTGCCCGGGATCCGGCCCACTGCATAGTGCTTCTCTTCGTAGTCCACCAGCAACGGGAAGAAGTCGATCCCCTCGCGGGGGTTCTTGCTCATCGTGGCCGTCACCAGGACGGCCGTTCCCCCGGATTGGACCAGGACAGCGCCGCTCGCCTGCTTGGCATACTTGCCGAAGGTGAGAGAAATCTCTCGCCCGCCGATGTTGCGCTCGTAAACCTTAACTTCACTCACAGATCTTCTTCTTTCTTACGGGGCGACCCCGCCTGCGCACGCGCTGCCCCGAGCCCACGGGCGCCCAGGCGCCCACCCGGCCGAACGGCACTGGTGCTAGCAGACCCCAGGGGTCAGACTGGCCAAGCCAAAAGGAAAGATGCGGGGGCATACTCCCCCGCATCGCGTCACTTGCGAAGCCCCAGCTTGCTGATGATGGCGCGATAGCGCTGCAGCTCGGTCTTTTGCAGGTAATTGAGCAACCGGCGTCGACGTCCTACCATCTGGTAGAGCCCGCGCCTGGATGCGTAGTCCTTCTGATGGGTCTTGAGGTGGTCGGACAGCTGCTCGATGCGCTTGGTCAGCAGAGCGATCTGGACCTCTGGCGAACCGGTATCGGCCTCATTGACCTTGTGATCGGCAATGATGGCCTTCTTGTCCTCAACAAGTAGGGGCAACTCGGGAATCCTCCTGGGGGGCGCACCCCCTCTCGTTCGTCGTTCCGATGCCTCATCTTAGCACGATCGACAAAACTTCTGCGCGCCTGGCGACCTTTGGCCTTTCCGGAGGTCTGGCGAGCGCCGGTCGTGCGAGAGTCGTTTCTGTCAGCTCTGACCGTGGCGAGTCCGAGCAGATCGGTCCGGATGCGAGGCGCACGGGGCCCGAGGGACGCAGCGTACTGGAACAGTACTTGAGGCTCGAGGGACCGCGGTGCAACGAAGCGGTCGGGCCGAGATGCGACGGTTGAGCAGCGGGTCATGAATCATCCACGCTAGAGCGCGCCGGAAGGATCCGACGCGCTCTTCGAGTCCTGCCCGTTTCCGTCAGCTGATGGCTGCCGACCTCCTAGAGGGGCAGCGGGCCGCCACCATACGACGCGATGAACGAGGAGTACGGGAGCACCTGACAAGGCACCAGCACGCCCGAACCGGTCGGGCAGTACTCGACATAATACGGCAGGCCGTCGTAAACGAGCGGGTAGTAGAACATGTTCTGCAGGTAGAAGGCGTCGAAGAAGGAGGTGAAGTTCGGGACGTAGTAAAAATCGTCGAAGTTGAAGTAGTGAAAGAACCGGTGATGCCGGAAGAAGTCGTGGAACCGGAAGTTCCGGAAGAATTGGTGATGGAACCGGAACCGGTTCATGCGCTCGGCGCCCCAGTTCCGCGTCGGTCCCCGGAACGGCCTGACGCCCGGCCGGCCCAAGCCTGGACGCCCGATGTTGCGGCCCAGTCCTGGCTGGCCGATGTTGCGGCCGAATCCTGGCTGGCCGATGTTGCGGCCGAATCCTGGCTGGCCGATGTTGCGGCCGAATCCTGGCTGGCCGATGTTGCGGCCGAATCCCGGCTGGCCGATGTTGCGGCCCAGTCCTGGCTGGCCGATGTTGCGGCCGAATCCCGGCTGGCCGATGTTGCGGCCCAGTCCTGGCTGGCCGATGTTGCGGCCGAATCCCGGCTGGCCGAAGCCCCGGCCCAGTCCCGGCTGGCCGAAGCCCCGGCCGATCCCGCCGCCACCGCCAAAGCGGCCTCCGCCGCCAACATGCCCGCCCCCGCCAAAGCGCTGGACGTGGCGTTGAGCTCCCAGGGCCTGCGTTTGCAGACCGACCCCTTCCGGGGGCAGGTTGGGCTCCACCTGCTGCCCGCCTTCGGTCAGCGCCTTCTGGGCGAGATCACGGATATCTTTCGCCTGGGCAACGACCTCCTGGGCCTGCTGCTCGGTCAGCTGCTGTGGGATCATCTCCCTTAGCTGTTCGAGCGTCGGCAGTTGCCCCTGCTGGTCTGCCTGGTAGGGCTGCTGGATCATCTGGCCTTCACCGTAAGGCAGCTGCATCAAGCTCCGGGCGGGTGGCCCCTGGCCTCCTGGCATCTGCGGGCTCGGAACCCCGCAGCCCGCCAGGGCAAGCACCAGGGCAGTCGAAACGAGAGATCGGCTCCCCATCTTTCTCCCCCTTGGTCGAGGAACGAGCCCCCCGGTGCGACACTCCCCGGAACCTGCGTTTCGCCGCACGAACCGTCGCCGCCGAGCGGGCATCGGTCTCACCGACAGGGCAAGTCCGTCCGACTGGCCCACGCCGGCACGATCGCAATTTCCCGCCAAATCCGGCGCGTGCAAGGCGCGGTCGGCTACTGACCGGCACCGGCTAGCCGCGACGCGAGAGGCTGCTCCCGACTGCGCCGGCTAGCGCCCCGCCGGTCCGAGCGACAGCGGACCGGTGACTTTCCGGATCACCGACTGAATCTTTGTGTGCAAGATGTCGACCGCCACGGCGTTCATCCCGCCCTCTGGTACCACGATGTTGGCATACCGCTTGCTGGGTTCGACGAACTCGGTATGCATCGGGCGCACGGTGTTGAGGTACTGGTCGATGACGGACTGTGGCGATCTGAGACGCTCGGTGATGTCGCGCTGCAAGCGACGTATGAAACGAATATCCGCGTCGCAATCGACGAAGACGCGGATGTCGAGCAATCGACGGATCTCGGGAATGGCGAAGATCAGGATGCCCTCGACCAGGATGACGGCACGGGACTCGAGGTGATCTGCGCGCTCAAGACGCGTGTGCGTCGTGAAGTCATAGATGGGAG
>JAJYIO010000234.1 GCA_021790035.1 bacterium
AACTTTCTCGGCCTGCCCAAGTAGATCGCCGACGGGTCGAGGCGACCGGAAGACCCGGCGTTGCGCAGGTCTCGCCTGCACGATCTGTTCCTGGGTTATCGAGCAAGCCCATGCCGGGAATGGAGCAAGGGGAGCCGCGCTTTCGATTGAGGGCTGTATACCGATGGAGAACCGATGAATGCCTGAAACCAAGCCACATGGCCATCTTGCCGCCATCCTCGATGGCTTGCCCGACGCGACCTTCGTCATCGACACCCAGGGGATCGTCACTGCCTGGAACCACGCCATCGAGAGGATCTCCGGCGTCAAGGCCGAGGCCATGGTCGGCAGGGGCAATTATGAGTACGCCCTGGCGCTATATGGCGAACGGCGCCCGATCCTCGTCGATCAAGCCTTGCTGCCGCGACCGGAGCTTCTTGCCAGCCATCTTGAGCTCCGCGAGCGCGGAGACGTGCTCCTCGGCCAAGGCCTCGTCCTGGAGCGGGAGCGGACACGATGGTTCGAGGACAACGCCGTCCTCCTCCGCGACGCGGAGGGAACCGTCATCGGGGCCATCGAGACCATCTACGACGTCACCGAGCGCAAGCACCTCGAGACGGAGATGGAGACGTCGCGACGCCGGCTTTCCAACATCGTCGATGCGATGCCGGACGCCGTGTTCGTGATCGACGACGAGGGCAAGATCATCGCCTGGAACAAGGCGACCGTGGCCATGACGGGAGCTGCGGCCGACCAGATGCTGGGGAAGGGCAACTTCGAGTACAGCATCCCCTTCTATGGCGGCGAGCGGCGGCCGGTCCTGATCGATTTCCTCAAGGCGCCGGACGACGAGATCGCACAGAAGTACCTGGTGCGCCATGAGGGCGACGTTCTGACGGGCGAGGTCAAGCTCCTGGTCCGGGGGCGCCCCATGTATGCCCACGCACGCGCCTGCGCCCTGTACGACGAGACCGGCAACATCGCGGGCGGCATCGAGATTGTCCGGGATCTCACCGAGCACAATCGCCTCATGGAGGAACTGGCGGCCGCCAAGGCCGCTGCCGAGGAGGCGAAGAACTTCGTCCGGCAGGTCTTCGGGCGCTACCTGAGCGACGACGTCGTCGCCAACCTTCTGGAGACTCCCGAGGGGTTGGCCCTGGGTGGCGAGAGCCGCGAGGTCTCGGTGATGATGGCCGACCTCCGGGGCTTCTCCTCTCTCGCCGAGCATCTTGCTCCGACCGAGGTCATCAAGCTCCTCAACAAGTTCCTGGGCACCATGGCCGAGATCGTCGCCAAGCATGGCGGAACAGTCGACGAGTTCATCGGCGACGCCATCCTGGCCATCTTCGGCGCCCCGAAGCGCCACGAAGACCATGCCCGCCGAGCCGTGGCCTGTGCGGTCGAGATGCAGCTTGCCATTGCCGAGGTCAATGCCTTCACGGCCTCCGAGGGGCTCCCGATGGTCGAGATGGGCATTGGCCTGAACACCGGCGAGGTCGTGGTCGGGAACATCGGCTCCGAGCAGCGGAGCAAGTACGGAGTCGTCGGCCGACACGTGAATCTGGCGTCGCGGATCGAGAGCTACACGGTGGGCGGGCAGATCCTGGTCTCCGACTCGACCCTCGGAGCGGCCGGCAGCAACATTCGCGTCGACGGGGTCATGGAGGTGTTCCCGAAGGGCTCGGTGAAGCCGATGCGCGTCCACCAGATCGGTGGCATCGGGGGCGAGTACGGGCTAGACCTGCCAAGGCAGGATTCGAACCTTTCCCGGCTGGAACAACCCCTCGAGATCTGGTTCAGCGTCCTCGACGGCAAGAACGTCACGGCTCCCGATCATCAGGGCTCGATCACCCATCTTTCCCCCAGGCAGGCGCGGATCGCCTCGGCCCTCCCGGTCGAGCTCATGGCCGTCGTCAAGTTCGACCTGTCGGGCAGCCAGTCAGGGCCGACGCATATCTACGCCAAGGTCCTGTCTTCCGGTGACGACGGCCGGGATCTCCTCGTGCACTTCACTTCGGTGGCGCCGGGCGCCGCCCAGACGGTCTCCAGCCTGGTCGGCGTCGAGTAGCGCCGGGCGCCAGGAGGGCGGGCGTGCTGCTATCATAGGGTGCGGATGTCTGTTCGACGGATTCTCGTAGTCCTTTTGGCCACCGCACTCCTGGCCATCTTGGGCGGAGCCATCGCGTGGCTGCTCGAGCGGTCGGCGCCGGGCGCCAACATCAAGACCCTGTCCGATGGCATCTGGTGGGCCATCGTGACGATCATGACCGTCGGCTATGGCGACCACTATCCGGTCACGGCGGCAGGCCGGGTCCTGGCCGTGATCATCATGCTTTCCGGAGTCGGCCTGGTCTCCATCTTGACCGCCACCGTCGCGTCGTTCATGGTCGAGCGCAAGTTGAAGGAGAGAGCAGGCATGGAGCGGATCGAACTCACCGGCCATCACGTCGTGTGCGGCTGGAACGAGAAAGCCCCGCGGGTCCTGGCCGGCTTCCAGAACGCGGCCGGGCCCAAGGGGCTCGACGTGGTCTGCGTACACGAGGGCTCCGAGGACAAGGTTGCCGGGGTCCAGGCCAGCGTGGCGGGCCTGCGGATTCACTTCGTCCGCGGCGAATACACGACCGAAGCGGCGCTGAAGCGGGCTCGTGTCGAGAAGGCCGCCTCGATCACGTTCCTGGCCGACGAACACCATCTCGGAACGTCCGATGAGAACAACGTCATCGGAGCGACGGTCGCGATAGAACTCAATCCGGCGATTCAGGTCTGCGTCGAACTCACCACGGCCCGCAACCGCCCGTTGCTGCAGCGGCTCGGGGTCCAGAGCATCCTGGTCGGCGGGGCCCTGGATGGTCATCTGCTGTCGATCGCCGTCCTCTCGCCCGGTATCCAGGACGCCATCGAGGAGATCCTCGGTCCCGAGCGCAGCCGGCTCCGCGAGGTCGAGGTTCCCGGCGAATGCCGGGAGCAGAGCTTCGATCACCTGCAGCGCCATTTCCGGTCGCGTGGCGAGATCGTTCTCGGACTGGCCCGCCGACGCAAGAGTCTGCGCCTGGACGATTTCCTGAACGACGGGGACTCCTTCGTCGATCAATTCATCCGCCGGAAGTTCCAGGAGGCCGAGCGGGAGTACTTCGGCGGCAAGGGCCAGATCGGGGTCCTCCTCAACCCGCCTCCCGACGAGAAGATCCTTCCCGACGATCTGGCCATCGTGCTGACCTGAAGAACCGAGCGATGAGCGTCGACGACCTGACCGAACTCGAGGACCACGTCCGGGTATTCCTGCCCCTGCTGGGACGCATACCGGTCATTGCCGATCTTTCGGGGCCCGAACTCGAGGAGCTCGCCCGGCATTTCACCATGCTCGATGTCGCGAAGGGCACGGCGATCGTCAGCGAGGGCGAGATCGGCGACAGCGCCTACTTTCTGGTCGGAGGCGAGGTCGAGGTGTTCGAGTGGATGACGCTCAAGACCTCGCGTTCTGGCTTCGAGGACAAGGAGCGGACTCTCGTGCGGCTGTCAGCCGATCAGGGGGTCTGCATCGGCGAGCCGGCTCTCCTCGAGGACACCGCACGCAGCGCGAACGTGGTCGCCTTGACCCCGTGCACCCTTCTTGCCTTGTCGCGCTCATCGTTGCAAGAATTCTCCCGACGATTCCCGGCAGCAGGGCTCAAGGTCGCGCTGGCGATCGGGCGTATCCTGGCCCGGCGCGTGCTCAAGATGACCCGCGACGTCAAGAAGTTGACGACGGCTCTCTCGATCGCGGTGCGCTGACTGCCCAGATCCAGGAGCCCGAGCGCCACCCGCACCGCCGGGCCCGAGTGCGTTCGCTTCGAACCGAAGCCGACCTACGTTGCCACCGGAGCTGCGGGCGTCTCTTCGAGCGAAATCTCGAAGCGATCACCTGGCTTGACGATCCCGGCGAAGCCCTCGGCCTGCGTATCGACCTTGTCCCAGCCACCGCCGACATGCACGAGGTGGGTCCTGGCCTTTACCGCCGCTGGCACCTCCCGGCAAAGGCGAGAGAACGAGATATGCACATCACCCGGTCCCCCGTCGAAGAACTGGCAATCCTGGAAGATCAGATTCGGCTCGGCCGGAGGAACCTCGACCGTGTCTCCCGAGTAGAAAACGCCTCCCTCGATCTCCAGCCCGAAGTTCTCGAGGCTGCCGACGTGCTTGCGCCCGACGCACCGGATTTCGGGGAGCCCCGGGATCTGGATCCGATCCGTTGTGATGATGTTGAAGTATTCCGATAGCGACACCGGCAGATCCTCACCCGTGTCGTTCACGATGAGGCCCATACTGGCCTCCAGTGCGGTCGCCACGGCAGCGGCGACGCCCGAACCCGCGAAGAACAGGTTGGGCCGGCGGTCACCACGGCGACCGAGCGCGAAGTAGTTGTAAAAGCCTGCGGCCTCGAGGCCATGAAAGTGATCGCCATGGGCATGGGTGATCAGGTAATCCGTGATCCCGACGATTGCCCCGGACTTGAGGATCGCCGTGGGGACGGTGGCGCCACAATCGACCAGCAACTGCCGATCTCCCGAACCTCGGATGATGAAGGCCGTATTGCCAAGGACTGGATTAAGCCCGGAACCCGTGCCAACCCACTCGATCTGATAACTCGCCATGTACCTCCAGGTATTGTCGAAACCTTCGGTTCTGGAGCCTCACAAGAAACTCCCCTCCGGGGCCGTGACTTGCAGGGGGCCTTGCCCCCCGCAAACTACCCCCCGCTGCGGGCAAGCTGCTGCGTAGCCCCGCTCGGCAGGTGGCGTTTCATTCGAGAGTGTCGGCGCAGACGGTGGGCAACTTATTCTAGCCTGTGGCCCGGCCGGCAGTCGACCCGGGAGCGGTCAGGCCGAAGCCTTCGGGTCCTCGGCTCGATCACGACGCCACCCGCTTGTTTAGCAGAAACCCCATCCGGGTAACGTACTGACGGAAAGCTCGACGCGAGTGCCCGACAAGTGGCACGTGCCCCTCTGGCTCGTATTGGCGGCCGGGCCATCTTCCCGGGCGATCCAGCCGCGTCAGACGATTCTCTTGTGAAATGATCACCCTCTAGGACCCGCGAGGAGAATGTTTCGCCATGATGCCCAAGAACTACGCCCGCATTGCTGCGGCAACCTTACTGGCTGTTTCGGTCACGGGCTGCCCGGCCGTGATCGGCGCCCTCAATAGCAGCGCCAACACGGGCGTTTCGGGGTCGACCGGATCAGCCGGCGGGACCCTCACGAG
>JAJYIO010000235.1 GCA_021790035.1 bacterium
CGTAGCCGGCGCGTCGCGCTGCCAGGGATGACGAAGTCGCCTCGGGCGGCAGAAGGACCAGATCGAGTGTCGGGCGATATCGAGACCACGGCTCGCATTCTCGACGGGAAGTCGCTCGCCGGGGAGATCCGGGCGGACCTCACGCGACGAGTGGCGGCCCACCGAGCCGCGGGACGGCGGGCGCCGGGCCTGGCGGTGGTCCTGGTCGGCGACGACCCGGCCTCGGTCGTCTACGTCCGTAACAAGCGCCGGGCCTGTCTCGAGGTGGGCATCGCCGCCCGCGACGTCGACCGACCCGCCGGAACGTCCCAGGCGTCCCTCGAGGCCCTGATCGACGAACTCAATGCGGATCCGGACGTCGATGGCATCTTGATCCAGATGCCGCTCCCGGCGCACCTGGCCGCGCAGAGCTTGCTGGATCGGATCGACCCGGCCAGGGACGTCGACGGGTTTCACCCCATCAACGCCGGCCGCCTGCTCCTGGGCACCCCCGGTCTGGCGCCGTGCACGCCGCTCGGGATCATGGCCCTGCTCGACCGGGCGCAGATCCCGATCGACGGCAAGCGCGCCGTCGTCATCGGACGGAGCAACATCGTGGGCAAGCCGATGGCGCTGATGCTGCTCGCCAGGAACGCGACCGTCACGATCTGTCATTCGAGGACCCCGGATCTCGCAAAGACCGTTCGTGAGGGTGACATCGTGGTCGCGGCGGTGGGGCGGGCCGAGATGGTGCGCGGAGACTGGATCAAGCCCGGCGCTGCGGTCATCGACGTCGGCATGAATCGCGATGCCGCGGGGAAGCTCGTGGGCGACGTGGCCTTCGCCGAAGCCAGTCGGGTCGCTGCGGCGATCACGCCGGTTCCGGGGGGGGTCGGCCCCATGACGATCGCCATGCTCCTTTCCAATATCCTCGCGTCCTACGAGAGCCGCCTCGAACTGGCCGGTCGGGGCGATCTTCGGTCGAGTTGACATGGCCAACAGGTCGACGGGGGCCCGGTGGCGCAGCCACGTGACCGCACACGGGGGCCGTTGCGAGCGAGAAAAGGTCGAGGGAAATCGATCATGGGCGGATCCGGCCAGCTGCCATCCGATTCGAACGCGGGGCCGGTAAATACCCTCGCCGGCCTCCTGGCTGCCGCAGGGATCCTGCCAGCGGCCATCTGGCTGCGACGCCGCCTCGCCAGGGCCGTTCGGCCCGTCGAGAACCTTGCGGCCTCCCGCGAGATCCAGCTCACGGGCACCAGCGCCGCCTGGACGCTGCGCGCTGACCTTTTGATGCCGGCCACCACGGCCGTATGGCTGCTCATGGATGGTCCCGACGGCCAGCACGCGTACGCTTCTTTGCCCGGGAACCCGCCGCTCGTCTTTACGCTGCCGGCGGGCGCTCCAGGTACCTACCAGTTCTGGCTCATTCCTTCGCGGGGGCGCTGGCACGGTACTGCACCGCTGGCCCGCAGGACCACGAAGGCCCTGGCTGCCGGGGAATTTCGCATAGAGCCCTGAGCCATTGATAACGGCAGGGCCGACCTTCGGTTGACTTGAACCCGAGCGTGCCTGTAAGAGCCCGATGCCGAAGCCTACTTTCGTGCGTGAGGCGAGGGGGCGCGGACGTAAGCCGGGACCAGGTCAACCTGAAGAAGGTCTTGTTACGGAAGGCCTACGTGGTCGCCAGGACGACCGCAAAAATGCCCGTCGCCACCAGGCCGATGGCCACCGTCAGCGCACCTGCGCCCACCAGCGCCAGCCAGGCGCCCAGCGAACGCGACCACGACAGGCCGTGCACGCGCCGGATGAAGGCCACCAGGAGAACCGCGACCCAGACGTAGACGGCGATGGATGTGAGGCTGCGTATCTCGATCAGGCCCGCGTTTCCGGCCGCCACGCCCGGAGCGACGAGGATCAGGGGCCAGCAGGCCTGGGCGATCGCCCCGAGCGTGGCCTGGACCGTCCCCCGGCCGCCTGCGAGCTTGGCCAGAAGCGCGATCGCCGAGCTCGTCCAGAACCAGCCGGCAAGGCAGAGCCCGAACAGCACCACGGCGAGACCGACGGCCCCGAAGAGCCCCGTCTGCAACCTCCCGGCATCTGGAAGCGCCAGGGACAACGCCAGGATCGCGAAGATGCCAACCCCGACCGCCCCCTCGATCTCGAGGGGGCCCTCGCCGGGCCGGAAGAGGGAAGACCAGAGGCTGTCGAGGAGCATCGCCATCACTCCATGAGCGCCAGCGGCACCTCGTCGAGGTGCGACAGCCGCGGGCCCAGATCCACGTGGATGCCTCCCGACCAGGAACTTGCCGCCTTGAAGATCGACTCGATCAGCGTCTGGCGGGTGTAGTCCTTGACCGTCGGCTCGCCCTTGATCCCCGCCAGATGGGCCGCGTCGGAAACGGCATCCTCGAAGGTGCCTAGCTGATCGACCAAACCGAGCTTCAATGCGTCCTGGCCGGTATAGATGCGGCCATCGGCCAGCGGTCGGAGCTTGGCCATCGGTAGCTGTCTCGGGCGGCCCGTCGAGACCGCCACCAGGAACTGCTGGTACACCTCGTCGACGATGTGCTGGATGATGGCCCGCTCTGCCGGTTCGATCGGGCGGTAGGGGGACAGGATGTCCTTGTGGGGACCGCTCTTGAAGGCGATGTCCTTGATCCCGATCTTGTCCATGATGCCCTGAAGATTCATGGCGTGGGCAATGACGCCGATCGACCCCGTGGTCGTGCTGGGCATGGCCACGATGCGGTTGGCGGCGCTCGACAGGTAATAGGCTCCCGATGCAGCCACATCGCCGAAAGACGCCACGATGGGGATCTTGTACTTCTTGCGGATGCGCATGAGCTCGTCGTAGATGGCCGCGGAGGCCGCCGCCGTGCCGCCCGGCGAGTTGACGCGCAAGACGATGGCCTTGACGCCGTCCCTGACCGCATTGCGCAGCAGGGGGATCAAGCGCGTGCTGTTGACGCCGCTCTGGCCGCCGAATCCGCCGTCGGGCGGGCCATCGGAAATCTCACCATAGACATCGAAGACCGCGACCTGAGCTGGCCCCATCGCGACGCGACTGCCCGACAGGCCGAACGCAGGCGCACTGGACGGCCGTTGGGGAGCGAGCCATGCCCCGGCAGCAGCGGCCAGAGATGCAGCGATCAAGGCGACGGCAAGGATACGATCGGTGCGCATTGCGCTATCATACTCTCGATGAAGCCCGCCGTTTTCCTCGACCGGGATGGCACGATCAACGAAGAGGTCGGCTATATCCGGGATCTGGACCGACTCAAGCTGATCTCCGGCGCTGCGTCGGCGATCGCCAAGCTCAACCGTGCCGGTATCCCTGCCGTCCTCGTCACCAATCAGTCGGGGCCGGCCCGCGGCTACTACGACGAGGCCTGGGTTCGAACCCTGCTCGAACGCCTGTCTGCCCTCTTGCAGGAAGAGGCGGGCGCCTATCTCGACGCCCTCTACTATTGCCCGCACCTGCCACCGGACGAGGGCGGCGTGGTGGAGGGTTACGCGAGGCACTGCGACTGCCGCAAGCCAGCGACCGGCATGGTCGTGCAGGCGGCTCGCGAGCACGATCTCGACGTACCTCGCTCGTTCGTCGTGGGCGACAAGTCGACCGATATCCTCCTCGGTCACAACGCGAGGGCGCGCACGGTCCTGCTCGAGACGGGCTACGGCCGGGACGTGCTGGCCGGCCGGTACCAGTTCTCGATCCGCCCCGACCACGTGGCAGCGCACCTGGAGGACGCCGTCGACTGGATCATCGACCAGATCGCCAGGCCCGCCCTCGCTTGATGCCAGCTTCCTGCGGCCGCTCCCTCGATGCGTAGACGGGCGCTGGCCAGCCCTGCCGGCGAGGCTCCCCGATGAGCATCGCCCCTGACCCCATGGCGGACAGCCCGGACCAGGGGAAGGCTCCGGCCGCCGAGGCCGACCAGGGTCCGGCGGTCGCCCCAGCTTCGAGTGGAAAATCGCGCGCCGTGCGTTCGATCGCCCGGATCGCATCCCTGGTGGCCATCCTCGTCATCGTCTCCAAGAGCCTCGGCTTCTTGCGTGAGATCGTCATCGCGGGAGCCTTCGGTCGGGGTATCGACCGCGACGCGTATGGACTCGCGTACCAGCTTCCCTCTTTGGCACTCGTGCTGCTCGGAGGCCAGAACGGCCCCTTCCACACGGCCACCCTGGCCGCGCTGACTCGAATGCGGGCGGCCGGACGCAAGGATCGGGCCAATGCCATCGTGACCCTCGTCCTGACCTCCGGCGGAGTGATGGCGCTGCTGGGAGCGATGGTGTTCGTCTTCGCGCCCGCGATCGTCCGCCTCCAGGGCCCCTGGGCGCCACATCAGACCCATGCCCTCGCCGCCGAGTTGCTGCGGATCATGGTGCCCATCTTGGTGATCGGGGCGTGGGTCGGGGTCCTGTCAGGCATCTCGAACGATCGCGGAGAATACGGCCTGCCCGCCATCTCGCCGGCGATGACCAGCCTGGCGATCATCGGTTTCGTGGCCTGGCGCCACGACGACCCGCTGATGCTGGCGATCGGCACGACGGTGGGGGCCGTGGCGCAGATCGCGCTGCAGGGGCTCCCGGCGGTCTGGGCTTCGAGGACCCCGTGGCTGAAGGTTCGCCCCATGAGCTGGCGGGAGCCGGTGATCAAGGAAGCCAGCTCCCTGTTGTGGCCAGCGATCTTGTCGTCGAGCATCGGCACCATCAATGCCTTCATCGGCACGTTCTTCCTCTCCAAGGCGGGCAACGGTGCCATCTCGTCGTGGGCCTACGCCAACGTCATTTACCAGCTCCCGCTCGGCACGCTTCTGTCCTCGCTGCTGGTGCCGCTGTTCCCGCGCCTGACCGCGGCGGCGGCGCGGGAGGATTATCCGGCGCTCCGGGCCCTCCTGGACCGCGGCGTGGCCATCGTGAGTCTGGTGGCCATCCCCCTGGCAGTCGGCCTCTCCGTCCTGGCCATCCCGATCGTGCGCCTGGCCTTCGATCGCGGCGCCTTCGCCCGCACGCACGCGACGGCCCCCACCGCGCTGGTCCTCGCGATCCTGTGCCTCGGCCTGGTCGCGTACGCGCTGCGCGACGTGCTCGTGCGCGTGTTCTATGCGGTCAACGACGCCCGGACGCCACTGCGAGTGAGCCTGATTTCGATCAGCCTCAACGTGGTCCCCAACGCGG
>JAJYIO010000236.1 GCA_021790035.1 bacterium
GCGGTGGCGGATTGCCGCGGCGTCCGTCGTGCCGATCATGATTCTGGGCTGCTCGCTGGGGGCCGTGCCTGCGACGGATCCCTTCGCCGGACTCCTCTCGACCGATGGGGGGACGGCGCAAGCCAACCTGGCGGTCCCCGGACCATCGGCCCAGGTGACGCCGATCCCGCACACGACTGCGACCCCGGGTATCACCCCCACGCCTGCCGGCAGCGGTGCGACTGCGGCCCCGGGTATCACCCCCACGCCTGCCGGCAGCGGTGCGACTGCGACCCCGGGTATCACCCCCACGCCTGCCGGCGGCGGTGCGACTGCGACCCCGGGTATCACCCCCACGCCTGCCGGCGGCGGTGCGACCGCGACCCCGGGTATCACCCCCACGCCCGCCAGCACCCCGAGGCCCACCCCCACCCCGGTCCCCACGGCGTCACCCCAGGGCCAGGCCTCGCTCGCCGTCGGTAGCACGCTTCCCGACACCCAGTCTCCGCTGCAGCAACTCCTTTCACACCAGCCCTGACCGTCACCGACGACGAAGCGCCAGCCGTTTCGCGGAGGGCGGCCTTCTCGGGGAATCTTCGCGTTGCAGGCCGGGAAGGTTTGATCCATCGGGGCGCCGGGTATCTGGAGAAGGGGCCGGGCGAGGCCGGTGGAGAGGGCAAGACGCCCCAGATGGCGAGGGTTGACAGCGAGTTCCGGGCGGCCGTGCTGGGCAGCACCGCCCCGAGGAATGCCGCGCGCCAGGCCGTTTCCGCTGGCGAGCCACGGCCATTCATCTTTCACGACACGCGTTCCCTCACGCGCGGCGTCAAGAGCTCGATGCGCTGGTCGCAGACGCGTCCGGGCCAGGACGAGTCGGGCCGAGGCCTGGGCGGCGACCACCTGGATCTCTCGGGCCAGGGCAAATCCGGCTCGCGCACCGCGGGCGATCCGCGACTGGCGGATGCTCACGAGACCCTGACCGATGTCCTTGCGGAGCTGTCCCGCCGGGGCCTGGGCGAGCATCCCCGTGCCCGCGCCCTGGCGCACCTCCGGGATACGCTTTCGGGGCCGGGGTCATCGGGACGACCCGCGCCGACATCAGCACCGGGTTCATGGCAGTCCGTCCGCGACGAGGCCGCGGATCTCTGGGAGGCGGTCCTGGCCACGATCCGCTCCCCTGCGGGGCGTGTCGCGCACAAGAAGGAGCTCCTGGCCCGAGCGCAGCAGGCCGGTGGCAGGGGCGATCTTGCCGGCGAGCGACGGTTACTGCGGCGCGTCCTGGTCGGCGATCCCAGCGATGCGACGGCGCATGCTCGGCTCGGGCGCTTGCACCTGGATGCCGGCCAGCTCGCCGAGGCCGAGCCCCATCTGGGAGCGGCCGCCGCGGCCCGGCCCAAGGAACCAGCAGCTCACATCGCCCTGGGCGAGCTCCACTACCGGCGCCAGGATCCCGAAGCTGCGATCGCGTCTTTCGGCAGGGCCTTGCGGCTCAACCCGGATCATTCCGATGCCAACGCCTGGCTGGGCATCCTCGCCTATGATGCCCAGCGTCCCGTCGAGGCCCAGCGGTTCCTCGAGCGCGCCATCGCCCTTGACTCCAACAATTCCGTCGCTCGCTACTATCTGGCGCAGCTGAGTCTGGCCAACGGAGATACGCTCCGGGCGGACTTTCAGCTCTCGGTTTTCCGTCGCCTCGAGCCCACGGCGCAGCTGGATCCATTGTCCAGCGCGGCCGACTCGCTGGCGTCCGGCCGCCCCGGCAAGGGCTACAGTGGCTGGCAGATGCCACGTCGTGCAGCCGCGCACTAGCCTGGACTATTCATGACCCGCTACTCGACCGTCGCATCTCGGCCCGCCTGCTTCGTTGCACCGCGGTCCGTCGGTCCTCACGTACTGTTCAAGTACGCTGCGTCCCTCGGGCCTTGTGCGTCTCGCATCCGGACCGATCTGCTCGGTCTCGCTACGCGAGCCGTGAATAATCCAGGCTAGCGGACTTTCGGCTCGAAGGCAGCGGCCCGGTTGCGAAACATGGCGACCGAGCAGAGGGATGCCTTCAAACTGAAGACTGGCTGATGGTTCGGCCAGGGCCTCGAAGGCCCAAGGGGCTGGCTCGGGTGCAGGCGGGATCCGGTGGGCGTCAGGTCGGCTAGCCGCGTGCCGGCTGACCCCGCACGTGCCAGCCGGCCCTTCAATGGGTAAGAAGGTCCGAGAAGAGAGGCAAGCCCGTGTCGTCCATGTTTGGTCTGGTCGTCCTGACGATTTTCCTTCTGATCGTCTTGGCGTTGCAGGGCGGCGACATGGCGGCGCTCTGGTCTCCCCACGCGGCGCTGATGGTTATCGGCGGCACCTTCACGGCCACCTTGATGTCCTTTCCGGCCGGGATGGTCCTGCGGTTCCCGCGATTGTTCTGGGAGGCCGTGAGGCCGCCCAAGCTCGAGCTCCCGGTCATCGTCGCCACGCTGGTCAAGCTTGCCGACAAGCTGCGAGCTGCGGGCATCGGCGGGATCCAGAAGGACATCCAGGGCCTCGACGATCCGTTCCTCAAGCGCGGCATGCAGTACATTGCCGAGGGCTTCGACTCCCAGGAGATCCAGGATCTGCTGGAGGCCGAGATGCTGGCCATCCGCGGTCGACATCGGACCAACATCTCGGTCTTCGAATCCCTCGGTGGCTTCGCGCCCACGATGGGGATCCTCGGGACGGTGGTGTCGATGATCTCGGTCCTTGGCAACCTCGAGCGCCCCGACCAGCTGGGCCCCGAGATCGCCACCGCGATGGTCGCGACGCTGTATGGCGTCGGGTCCGCCAACTTGATCTTCCTGCCCATCGCCACCAAGCTTCGCAAGCTCTCCGAGGAGGAGCTCCGGATCCGCTGGGTCATGGTCGAGGTCGTTCTGGCGTTGCAGGCGGGAGCGCATCCCCGGCTCATCCGGGAGCGCCTCAAGGTTTCCCTGCCTCCGTCCACGCGCAAGATGATCCAGGACCTCAAGGGGCGGCGGCGCCGGGCGGCCCCGGCCGAGGAGGCCGAGGTCGCGGTGCCGCAGTACGAGGAAGGTTAAGGGCGCGACGGGGAGAACATGAGCGCGAAGGAATGGCGCCTCCAGCGCGAGGGGGAGGAAGACAACGCGTCCAGCGATTCGCATCGCTGGCTCGTCACCTATGCCGACATGATCACGCTGCTCATGGTCTTCTTCGTGGTCATGTACGCCCTGTCGAGCCGGATCTCGAATGCCAACTTCACCAAGCTCACGCATTCGTTGAGCCAGTCGCTCAATCCCAAGAAGCAAAAGGGAATAGACATCTTCGCCCAGGCCCCGACCACCAAGCCGACGACCCAGATGCAGGAGGCCCAGATGCGGGTCAAGCAGGCGATCGCCAAGTTCGACGGGCGATCCCAGGTCAAGGTGGATCTCGAGCCGCGCGGGCTGGTCATCAGCCTCTTCGACACCGCCTTCTTCAAGCCCAACACCGACGACATCACGCCGCAGATGGCCCGGGCTCTGTACAAGATCGCATCCGGCATCGCCACGATGTCCAACGCCATCAGCATCGAAGGCCACACGGACAACACCCCCACGGCCAAGGGGGCGTTCTCGTCCAACTGGGACCTCGCGGCGCGCCGGGCGGTCAAGGTCGTGGAGTTCCTGGTCGACAAGTGCCACATCAAGCCCCAGCGCCTGTCGGCGACGACCTACGCCCAGTATCGCCCGCTTTTTCCCAATGACACCCCCGAGCACCGGGCGATGAACCGGAGGGTCGACATCGTGCTCTCCAGCAAGGGCCCGCAGCCGGCCATCACGCCGACACCGACGCCGCTCAACCAGCTTGCTCCGGGCAGCCCGCCGCCCAACGCCTTCCAGAACCCCTTCAGCGGCCAGATCGCCAATCCGTTCGGCGGCTGACGCCCTGCCCCCCCCCGTGCAAACCCGGGACCGAGGTCTAGCGGGTTGCTGGTGCCTTCTCTCCGATGAGCACGTGCTTGACCTCGGTCTGGTGGCCGCTGCGCGTGACCGCGATGATCTCGTCACCCGCCATCAGGATCGTATTGCCCGTCGGGACCTGGACCGCACCCTGACGCAGGATCGACACCAGGATCGTTTCCGGGGGCAACTCGAGGCCGGAGATCGCTCGCCCGACCGAGGGGGAGTCCGCCGAGAGCGTGGCCTCGACCATGATGAGATGGCCGTGCTGCATGGTCAGGTAGTGGACCATGCTCTTGGGATTGATTTCCTGGTCGATCATGTTGGCCACGGCCGCGGTGACGTTGATGAGGGCGTCGACGCCCATCGAGCGGAACAGCTCCTCGTTGCGCGGATCGTTGATGCGGGCGATCGTGCGATTGACCTTGAAGATCTCCTTGGCGATCTGGCAGACGACCAGGTTGTCCTGATCGCGGCCCGCCACCGACACCACGCAATCGGCGCGGTTGCAGCCCGCCTCGGCCAAGAGGCGGGGGCTCGTGCCGTCGCCCGTCTGCACCATGACGTCGAAGTGGTCGGCGATCTGCTCGCAGACCCGCAGGTCCTTCTCGATGACCGAGACCTCGTGCCCCTCGGCCAGGAGCGTCCGGACCAGGTGGTATCCGATCTTCCCGCCGCCGACGACCAGGATGTACACGACTAGACCCTTCTCCCTCTGGACTTTCCAGCCATACTCGCCGATGCCTTCAAGGTGGCTCAGCAGCCCTTCGAGAGGATCATATCGCCGATCTCGCGGGCCGCGTCGGCGGTGGGGCTGATGGGCTCGATGCCGAAGCGCTGGTAAAGATCGACGAGCACCGGATCCTCGATGCGCGCGATGACACGGGGAACCTTGAGCTGGGTCTTGGCCACCAGAGCCGACATGATGTTCGTGTTGGGGTCGCGGGCTACCGCGACGAAGCAGCTCGCTTCGCGGACGCGGGCCCGCGTCAGGACGTCCCGATCGATGCCCAGGCCCATCACCATGAGGCCCTTGAATTCCTGGCCGAGATTCTCGAGGTTGTGGCGATCGGGGTCGATCACTGCGACCTCCTGGCCTTCTCCCTCGAGCTGGAGCGCCAGATGGGAGCCCATCTGGCCTACGCCGAAAATGACGATCATGTACCGATCCTTTGCGTGGCGTGGCCCTCCACGTCAGGCCGTGATTATACCTCCGCTTGCACACGCGGGGCGCGTCGGAGTATCTTGAGCCGCCATGGC
>JAJYIO010000237.1 GCA_021790035.1 bacterium
CGGGAAGTTCTTTGCCCACCTGGAGGCCAACGTGGTATGGGAGCCCGACGCGGTACGGAGCTGAACCACGTGCGCTCGAGGGAACCGGAGGGCTCGGAACGCGAGCCCGGCCTGACCAGCATCGTGATCTTGACCCTCAACCAGCTCGAGTACACGCGGATGTGCTTCGAGTCGATCTACGCGTTCACGGCCGAGCCGTTCGAGCTGATCGTCGTCGACAACGGATCTACCGACGACACGAGGATGTTCCTGCGCGAGCTGGCCGGGCGGCGCGACAACGTCAAGGTCGTCTTGAACTCGGAGAACACCGGCTTTGCCGGAGGCTGCAGCCAGGGGATGGCCGTCGCTCGCGGAGAATACATCCTGCTCCTCAACAACGACGTCATCGTGACCGAGGGCTGGCTGTCCCGGATGAGGCGGCCGCTCGAGGCGGATCCGACCATCGGGATCGTGGGTCCGCGATCCAACTGCGTGTCGGGGGTGCAGATCCTCCTGGACGTGCCCTACTCCGACGTGACCCGGATGCATGCTTTTGCTCGCGAGCGGGCGGAAACATACGCCGGCCAGGGGATGTTCCTGCCGATCGTGATCGGGTTCGCGATGCTGATGCGGGCGGATCTCATCGAGGCGATCGGTGGGCTGGATACCCGATTTGGAAGCGGGAACTTCGAGGATGACGACTTCTGCCTGCGAGCTCAACTCGCCGGCCAGCGGATCTGGATGGCCGATGACGTCTTCATCCACCACTTCGGCTCGCGTACCTTCATGGGCCAGAAGGTAGACTACGAGGCCACCATCAAGCGTAACGAGGCCATCTTCCGGGAAAAGTGGAACCTCGACGAGCCGCTCGAGGATCGGTACGGGATCGACCGGCTCGTGGAGACGCTGCAGGGGAGGTTCTCCCTCGAGCAGCTCTTCGTTCCCTTGCCCGATCCCGCAACCGTTCCGCTCGTCATCGAGAGGGTGGAGATCGAGGGCGTCGAACGGTTCAACCTGCTACTCGACGCCGACTGGTCCGGGCCGGCAGAGGCTTGGTTGCCCAGCATTGCGGCCTTCGTCGAGGGGTTCAGCGCTCGAGATCCCGTCGCGCTCGTGGTGTCCGGGGCGAGCGACGAGGCCCTGGCGCACATAGGCGCCGTGCTCGATCCCCTGGGTGACGAGGCCGCCGATGTCCTGTCGATAGAGGGCGGGCATAGCGCGGCGGGCTTGCTGGGGGCTTGCCGTGGAGTCGTCCTCGCGGATCCCGCGAAGGCTGCGAGGACCCGACACTGGGCCCGGCTGCTGGGGCTGCCCGTCCTGGAGCGCCCCGATCGCCAGGCCCTCCTGGATTGGTTCGCGCAGTGCGAGGGCCGGACGGTCGGATTGGCTTGAGGTGCGCGGGTTTTCCGGACATGGCCTCACAAGAAACTCTCTTCTCCGGCTGCGCCGGCAGTGGCTTGAGAGGGGCCCTTCGCCCCTCTCAAACTCGCCCCCACTGCTGCGGGCAAGCTGCTGCGTAGCCCCGCTCGGCAGGTGGCGTTTTATTCAACGCTCGGCGGATTTCCGTCGAATGGTTCTCGACCAGAGCCTGGTCGAGAGCCGCGCTCAACAGTGAAAGCGATGGCATGCCTGCCGGTCCTCTGACCTCGATCATCATCCCTTGCTACGGACAGCTGGCTTACACCGAACTGTGCGTGGAGTCGATCCAGCGCTGTACGCCCGAAACCTTCGAACTCATCCTGGTAGACAACGGGTCGCCCGATGGCACGCTCGCCTGGGCCCAGGAACAGGCGCGGAGTGACTCGCGCATCCGGGTCATGGCGCTCGGGGAGAACCGCGGATTCGCGCGGGGCGTCAACGCGGGTCTGGCCGAGGCGCGTGGCAGCGAGTTCCTGATTCTCAACAACGATGCCGTCGTGACGGCCGGCTGGCTCTCTCGCCTGCGTGCCGCGCTCGACACGTCGTCGCGTACCGCGATCGTCGGTCCGATGTGCAACTACCTCGATGGCCCGCAGTTGATCCAAGATGTGCCGTACGACGACGATCTCGACGAGATGGCTCTCTTCGCCGATCGCTGGGCCAGGGATCACGCTGGCGAGTGTGCGCCGGCCCAGCGGATCGTGGGGTTCTGCATGCTGGTGCGCAAGGCGTTGGTGGACGAGATCGGCGGGTTGGATCCTCGCTTCGGCAACGGCAACTTCGAGGACGACGACTACTGCTTGCGCGCACTGCTGGCCGGGTGGAATCTCGTGATTGCGAGGGACTGCTTCGTGCACCATTTTGGCAGCCGTACCTTTCTTGCCGTGGGCCAGCGGGCGGGGTACCGCCAGGCCATGGTGGACGGCTTCGAGCGATTCCGTCAGAAGTGGCATCTCCCGTTTCCACAGGAGAATGGGCCCTGGTACGAGCTGGAGGCGGTGATCGACCGCGGGGCCGCCCCCGGGGCGACCGAGCGAATCGCACTCACCTGAGCGGCTCCTGGGGCTGACTCTAAAGGTTCGTCCGGGGGTGCCGAGACTGTTATGTGAACAGTCGACATATGGGGAGGAATCCATGGGCCTCAAGATCGCCAGGGTAACCGAAGTCAAGACCGCCGAGGAGTATGGCCTCCAGGCCGCCCGGGCCTTCGACGCGAAAGATTTTGCCAAGGCCAAGGCGAGCCTGCTGTCGGCACTGGATCTCGAGCCAGAAAATGGCCGGTTCTTTGCCCAGCTAGGGGCGGTCCTGCTCGAACTTGGCGAGTGGGATCGGGCCTTGCTGGCCGGCAAGCGCACGGTCGAGCTGATGCCCTACGAGGCCGACGCGTACAACCTCCTGGGCGTCACGCTGTTCAACCTGCACTGGTACCATCTGGCCGAGCAGTGCTTCCGCCGGGCCCTCGAGTACGATCCCGACCACAAGGGCGCCTCTGGCAACCTGGTCGCGGCCATTCGCGAGGGCAAGTTCGAGCAGAAGGATCCGCCGGGCGAGTTCGATTCGATCAAGTCGCTGCTCGAGGTCAAGCCGCCCACGATCGCCCTTTGCATGATCGTCAAGAACGAGGAGCAGTTCCTCGACGAGTGCCTCGCCAGCGTCCAGGATGCTGTCGACGAGATTTGCATCGTCGACACCGGTTCGACCGACCGGACGCTCGATATCGCCAGGAAACATGGCGCCAAGATCGGCTTCTTCGAATGGACCGGGGATTTTGCGACCGCCCGCAACAAGTCGATCGAGATGGCGACATCGGACTGGATCCTCATCCTCGACGCCGACGAGCACATCACCGAGGAGAGCAAGAAGGAGCTTCGTCGGATCTCTCGCGAGAAGCAACATATCGGCCACGCGCTCCTCATCGAGAATCTTCTCGGGAATGAGGCCGGCGATGGAAGCCAGATGGCCATGATCTTCCGGTTTTTCCAGAATCGCCCTGACATGCGCTATGTCGGCCTCATTCACGAGCAGATTGCCACGGCCGCAGAGAAAACCGGCCTTTCGTATGGCGTTTCCGCGGTACGCATCATCCACAAGGGATATCTCAACCAGTATCTCGAGCAGCGCGACAAGCACCAGCGCAATCTGGCGATCTTGCTGGAGCAGGAGAGGGACGAACCGGATAACCCCTATTGCCAGTTCAACCTGGGCCAGACGTACAAGCTCCTCAACGAGAATGTTCAGGGTGAGCGCCACTATGCTCGCTCGCTCGAGCTCCTCCGGCAGACCCAAACCGCGTTCAACGTGCCCTATTACGGCAGCCTGTACTTCAGCTACACCGAGCTGCTGCGCGATGTGGGGCGCTTCCAGGAAGCGCTGGAGATGGCCGAGGACGGCATTGCCAAGTTCCCGGGCTCTGCCGACCTGCAGTTCACGCGGGGCAACATCTTGCTCCAGATGGAGCGCTATCAGGAGGCGCTCAAGGCCTTCGAGGGTTGCCGCAAGTACGCCGGGCAGGTCTTCGCGGGCGGCACCGATCCAGGGACCTCGACGTACAAGGCGACCAACGCCATTGGCGTCTGCTACTCGAAACTCGGCAAGAACGCCCTGGCCAAGCAGTACTTCAAGAGAGCTCTTCGCGAGTGGCCCAAACCCAACGCAGAGATTCACGCCAACCTCGGCATCATCGCGGCCAGCGAACAGGACTGGGCTTCGGCGCTGAAGTCGTTGACGACGGCGCTCGAGATCGACAGCGGTAATTTTGTGGCCTGGCTCAACCTCGGGTCGGTATGCTACCGGCAGGGAAACTTTCCGGAGGCGATCTCGGCCTGGCGCAAGGCGCTGCTCTTGAACCCGAAGGCGTCCGACCTCAACTTTCTCATGGGCGATGCCTGGCTCAAGCTTCGTCAGCTCGACGCCGCCATGCTCGCTTTTGAAGCCGAGCTGGAGCTCTCGCCTGATTACGCCTCGGCTGTGCTGGGGTTGGGGATCAGCCACTTTTTGGCCGATCGTCTGGAGGACGCCTTGCAAGTTTGGCAGGGCTTCGTCGAACGGCAGCCGGAGTCGGATCGGGTGCCAGAGTTCCGGTCGGCGATGCTTTTCGCCCGTGCGGCCCATGGGACGCAGGTCAGCGTCGAGGACTTGCTCGGCACCGGCTTCGATGCCGAGGCGATGACGCCTCAGTGGATCCAGTTGCTCGATCTTGCGATCGGATCGCAGCTTTTCGACCGCGTGGAGGCCGCCGCCAACCAGGCTGGGGTCGTGAGCGAGGTCCTGCCGACCTTCGAGGGAATGCTGGGGCGACTCTTTCTCAAGTGGAAGGTGTTCGATCTCTCGGCAACGTTCCTCCTGCGCCAGCGGGAGCGCAATCCGGAGGATCCGGACCTGTATTTCCTGCTCGGCGAGGCCTGCCTCGGTCTCGAGCAGATGGAAGACGCTCTGGTGATGTACCAGACTTGCGTGGGCATGGATCCCCAGCACGCGATGGGCCGGGTTCGCCTCGCCAAGCTCGAGGCGCAACCGGCGTAGGGGGGGCTCCCTCACTTCGCTCGGGAAATGACTCGAGGGAACCCGCCGGTTCCCTCGAACTCTCTCCGGCTGATGGCAAGCTGCTGCGTAGCTTGTCCCTCGCGGTGGCGAGGATTTCGCTACGAGGGACGCGGTTCGCGAGACTGCCGGCTTCGCTCGGGCAATGACTCGAGGGAACCCGCCGGTTCCCTCGAACTC
>JAJYIO010000238.1 GCA_021790035.1 bacterium
CCTGACCCTGGCCGTTCACGCCACGGCTCTCAGTTCCGACATCGTTCTCCTGGCGCTAGGGAGCACCTTCGTCAAGAGCCTCGTGGTGCCCCGCATGCTCACGAGGGCGATCCGGGAGGCCGACGTTCGGAACGCGACGCGGCCGTTTTTGGGCTATGGCGGATCGCTGGTGGCCGGGATGCTGCTGTTGCCCGTCGCACTATGGCTCGGCTGGCACCTGACCCTCCCGCACCCGGTGGCCGGAGGGCTCGTCGTGCCGGTCTCACTCTACGCGATGTTCATCGGGCTCTTCCTGATCGCCGGCCGCCAGCAGGCCTTGACGCAGATCCTCGGGTATCTCGTGCTCGAGAACGGAATCTACGCGTTCGGCGTCGCCCTGCTGATCGATTACCCCCTGTGGGTCGAACTCGCCATCCTCCTCGATCTGCTCGCGGCGGTCCTCGTGATGGGCGTGATCCTCTTCGACATCAACCGGGACTTCGATGACCTCGATACTTCCCGTCTCTCGGCTCTGAAGGACTGACGCCGTCGTGCCATCACGTTCCATCGCGATTCGCAGCCTCGAAACTCGAGCCGCCAGGCCATCATCGCTCCGAGCAGCGGGGACTGCGCCGGCGCGCTCCGCTCGGCAGCCCTCCTCAGAAACTCCCCTTCGGGGCAGTGACTTGCAGGGGGCCTTGCCCCCCGCAAACTACCCCCCGCTGCGGGCAAGCTGCTGCGTAGCCCAGCACAGCAGGTGGCGTTTCATTCAACGCTCCTTGGAAACTCCCCTTCGGGGCAGTGACTTGCAGGGGGCCTTGCCCCCCGCAAACTACCCCCCGCTGCGGGCAAGCTGCTGCGTAGCCCAGCACAGCAGGTGGCGTTTCATTCAACGCTCCTTAGAAACTCCCCTTCGGGGCAGTGACTTGCAGGGGGCCTTGCCCCCCGCAAACTACCCCCCGCTGCGGGCAAGCTGCTGCGTAGCCCAGCACAGCAGGTGGCGTTTCATTCAACGCTCCTTGGAAACTCCCCTTCGGGGCAGTGACTTGCAGGGGGCCTTGCCCCCCGCAAACTACCCCCCGCTGCGGGCAAGCTGCTGCGTAGCCCAGCACTGCAGGTGGCGTTTCATTCAACGCTCACTGGAAGGTCCGCGACCGCACGAATCCCGGGCGGAAGTGGGAGAAAACGCCCGATGATAGCCCTCCTGTTCTGGCTTCCCGTCCTGGCTGGCCTCCTGGCATTCATGATCCGGAGCGATCGCCTTCGCCGCGGTCTGCTCGTCGGTACCGCGCTCGGCCACGCCCTGCTCGTGGGTGGCGTCTGGATTCACCGCCCGCACCCCATCTGGAGCGGCTGGTTGGCCCTGGACGATGTCGGGCTCCTCTTCTTGACGATCACGAGCGTGGTCTTCCTGGCTGCGGCCGTCTACGCGGTCGGCTACCTGGCCGCCGAGCACCATCCAGATCCGCGGCGCGACTTCAAGGAGGGCGTCCTCTTCTCGAACGGCCCCGAATCGTTCTTCACGGGCGGCCTGCTGCTCTTCCTGGCAACCATGACCGTCATGGTGATGAGCCAGAACTTCGGCATCTTCTGGGTCGCTCTCGAGGCCAGCACCCTGGCCAGCGCGCCTCTGATCTACTTCCACCGCCACCACCGGTCCCTCGAGGCCTCGTGGAAGTACCTGGTGCTGTGCTCGGTCGGCATCGCGGTGGCCCTCTTGGGGAACTTCTGCCTGGCGCTGGCGGCGTCTGCCCACGGAAACGGCGTGTCGCTGGAGGTGGTGCCGCTGCTGGCTCATGCCGCCATGCTCGATCCCCGGTGGCTCAAGGCCGCGTTTCTGTTCATGCTCGTCGGCTACGGCACGAAGATGGGCCTGGCGCCCCTCCACACCTGGCTGCCCGACGCTCACGCCGAGTCGCCGTCTTTGGTCTCGGCCCTGCTATCCGGAGCGCTGCTCAACTGCGCCTTCCTCGGCATCCTCCGGATCTACCAGGTATGCGCTGCGGCGGGTCTCGGCTCGTTCTCGCAGGGGCTTTTGACAGGCTTCGGACTGCTTTCGATGGCCGTCGCCACGATCTATATCCTCAACCAGTCGGACTACAAGCGCATGCTGGCCTACTCGAGCGTCGAGCACATGGGCTTGCTCACCCTCGGAGTGGGCCTGGGTGGAGCCGGCGTGTTCGGGGCCTTGCTCCACGCGGTGAACCATTCGCTGGCCAAGGCCATGCTCTTCCTGGTCGCGGGCAACATCCTTTCGCTCTACCAGACCCGGACCTCGGCCTTGGTCAAGGGAGTCTTGCGCCGGGCTCCCTCCGTCGGCATCCTCTGGCTGGTCGGACTCTTCGCCATAACGGGCTTTCCGCCCTTCGGCACGTTCCTGTCCGAGTTCACGATCCTGAAGCGCGCATTCGACCTCAAGGACTTTGCCATCGGCACGGCAGTCCTCGTGTTCCTGGGCCTGGTCTTCGTCGGATTCGCCACGAGCATACTGGCGATGGCCCAGGGCCCGACCGACTCCGACGAGCTGTCGGGAGAGGATGCACCGGTTCTGGCGGCGACTCCGACGGCGATCCTGGGTTCGCCATCGATCGGCTGGCTCAACGTGATGCCGCCCGCCGTGCTGGGAGCCGTCCTGCTGGCGCTGGGCCTCTATCTGCCAGCTGGCCTGGATCACCTGCTGCACGCGGCAGCGGTCAGCCTGGGAGGTTCATGATGCTGCCCGAGAGGGTTCGTCTGCTGCGCAACGCCGAGGCCGTCCCGGTGGCGGACGTTCCGCTGCTCGCTGCCAGGGACTTCCAGGATACGATCGCCGCTCACGTTGAGCGCGACTGGCGGGTCATGGCCCTGTTCGGCCGGCGGGCGATGGCGGGGATCCGGCTGTACGCCGTCCTCGGTTCGGGTGAGCATTCGAAGCTGGCCGTCGTGGCGAGCGAGGTCGAGGGCGATCGCTTCGAATCGTTGACCCCCCGGGTTCCGCAGGTCCACTGGTTCGAGCGTGAGATCGCCGAGACCTTCGGCCTGGTGCCGGACGGGCATCCATGGCCCGAGCCGATCCGATCCCTCGGGGGCGAGAACTCATTTTTCAAGGTTGCCGGCGAGGACGTCCACGAGGTCGCGGTCGGGCCGATCCACGCGGGCATCATCGAACCGGGGCACTTCCGCTTCCAGTGCATCGGAGAAAGGGTCTTGCACCTCGAGATCCGCCTCGGATACCAGCACCGCGGAATCGAGAGCGCTCTGGTCGGAGGTCCGGATCGGCGATCGATGGCGCTGATGGAGACGGTTGCAGGCGACACCACGGTGGGTCACGGCCTGGCATACTCCCGCATCGTCGAAACGCTCGGGGGAGTGGAGGTCACAGCGCGTGCGGACGTCATCCGTGCTCTGGCCCTCGAACTCGAGCGGGTGGCCAACCACGTCGGCGATCTGGGTGCCTTGGCAGGCGACGTAGGCTTTCTTCCCACGGCTTCGTATTGCGGACGCCTGCGGGGCGATCTGCTCAATGCAACGGCCTCGGTCTGTGGCAATCGCTTCGGCCGGGGCTGGATCCGGCCGGGGGGGGCCGGCTTCGACCTCGACAGCCGCCGCGTTCGTGACCTGGTCCGCACCCTCGACCTGGTGTCCCGTGACCTCCAGGGGGCTGTCGGTTTGCTGTTCTCCTCCCCGTCGGTCCGGGCCCGTTTCGTCGACACGGGGCGTCTCGACCCGGACACGGTTCGCGAGCTCGGCCTGGTCGGACCGACCGCCCGTGCCACAGGGCTTTCGCGCGACGTCCGCCAGGAGTTCCCCGACGGCGCCTTCAAGATGGCGCAGATTCCCGTCTCCACCTGGCACTCGGGTACCGTGTTCGCCCGCGCGTTCGTCCGGTGGCTCGAGGTCCAGCGCTCCCTCGCGTTCGTTCGCGATCTGCTCGCGTGGCTCCCCCGGGGGTCTGCGATGGCAGGGAGTGACCTGCCACGACTGGGACCCGACCGCCTCGCGGTTGCGCTGGTGGAAGGCTGGCGCGGCGAGATCTGCCACGTGGCCGAGACGGACTCTCGGGGGTGCTTCCTGGCTTACAAGATCGTGGATCCGTCCTTTCACAACTGGACCGGTCTGGGGATCGCGATGCGCGACCAGGCGATCTCTGATTTCCCCCTCTGCAACAAGAGCTTCAATCTGTCGTATTGCGGCCATGATCTCTGATCGGAAATTCGCGCTCCCCTTCAGGAACCCCGACCTAACGGCCTAACAGCAGGACTCCCGAGCATGTTCGACATCTTGAAAACCCGCCTGGAACAAGGTTACCGGACAAAAACATTCCCCCCCCCGGATCCCCAGCTTCCCGATAGCTATCGCGGGCTGCCGGCTCTCGATCCCGGCCTTTGCCAGAAGGGCTGTGATGCCTGCGCCAGGGTCTGCCCCACGGATGCCCTCCGGACGACCGAGGGCGGGTTCGGCCTGGATCTCGGCCGTTGCCTGTTCTGCCCCGAGTGCTCGCGAGCCTGTCCGACCGGAGCGCTTTCCTTCACGCGCCAGTACCAGCTGGCGACGAGCTCTCGCGAGGATCTCGTTCTCGGGGGTCAGGCGCTGGCCCTGGCCCGAAGCCTCGACGAGCGGACCCGCAGGCTTTTCGGTAGATCGCTCAAGCTTCGCCAGGTCAGCGCCGGGGGATGCAACGCCTGCGAGGCGGACATCAACGTGCTGGGCACCGTCGTCTACGACCTCGGCCGCTTCGGTATCCAGTTCGTGGCCTCGCCTCGCCACGCCGACGGGTTGCTCGTCACGGGCCCCGTCACGAACGCGATGCGTCAGGCGCTCGCCGCGGCCTACGAGGCCACCCCAGCCCCCAAGATCGTCATAGCCGTAGGCGCCTGCGCCATCTCCGGCGGCCCCTTCGCAGGCTCCCCGATGGTTAACGACGGCGTCGAGGACTCGCTACGCGTAGATCTCTACGTGCCGGGTTGCCCCCCGCATCCGCTCACGATTCTCGACGGACTGCTGCGGCTCCTGGGGCGCCTGGAGGGCGATCCGGCAGTCCGCTGAAGTTCCCCACTCCTGGCGCTCGCCGCCCGAGCGCAGCCAGCGAGGCCCCAGGTTCCGGGTCAGTGCGGCCAGCCGCCTCGCGGACGGCATCCTTCAAGG
>JAJYIO010000239.1 GCA_021790035.1 bacterium
AAGCCCTGGAGGAAGCGTTGAAACGCAATGACCATGCGCGGGCGGCATACCTGCTGCTCGGCACGGTGCTGCAGCAGCAGGGGCGATGGACGAACTCAAGCGACTGGCGTTCGAGATGAAGCAGGCCCTCCTGCGCGGGCGGATCGACGAGTTCGGCGCGATGCTGGATGCATCCTGGCAGGCCAAGAAGCAGATGGCCGAGGGGATCACGGATCCGCGCATCGACGAGATCTACGAGGCCGCCCGCAAGGCCGGTGCGCTCGGTGGCAAGATCACCGGTGCCGGCGGCGGGGGCTTCATGTTCTTCCTCGCCGAGCCCAGCAAGCTTTTTTCCTTGCAGAGCGCCCTCAAGGCGCAGGGTGCGCAACTCGTGGACTTCAGCTTCGTCGAGGAAGGCGTGCACGCGTGGACGATGGGCTGATTCTCGAGACGATCGACGCGGGTCTGAGTGCTCACCTGGCCATGGCCCGGGCGATGGGCGCCCTGGCTGCGCCTCTGGCGGAGGCCGGCAAGGCGATCGCCCGGCGCGTGGCCCTGGGCGGCAAGGTCCTGTTCTGCGGGAACGGCGGGTCGGCCGCCGATGCCCAGCACCTGGCCGCGGAGCTGGTGGGACGCTTCGAGCGCGAGCGGGCGCCCATCGGGGCCATCGCGCTCCACGCCAACTCTTCGGCAACGACAGCGATCGGCAACGACTACGGATACGACCAGACCTTCGCGCGGCCGTTGCTGGCGCTGGGCCGGCCCGGAGATGTCCTGGTCGCGATCTCGACCAGCGGCAACAGTCCAAACGTCGTCGAAGCCGCGATCGCCGCGAAGACTCGAGAGATCTTCGTGGTCGCCCTGACCGGGGAGGGGGGAGGAGAGCTGGCCAACCACTGCGACGTGCTTCTTGCCGCTCCGTCGGGAAATACGGCCCGCATCCAGGAAGCTCACATCTTGATGGGGCACCTGCTCTGTCAGATCGTCGAGCTTGCAGTCGTGGGAGGTCTCGACTCTGCGGCCGGAGCGATCTCGCCTTGACGAGACCTGGCAACCAGGGCACGCGAGGCCGGATGGCACGGTCGCGTGCGTTCGACCGGACCAGGGTCCAGGCGGGATCGGCGATGGAACCCAGGGGACGGGTCTTCTACACCCGGAACACGTCGGCGCCGTGGGCCGTCGACGACGGCAAGGCTCTGGCAGAGGAATTCGAGGTCAGGGAACTCGACCACCGACGTCCGAGTTCCATCGGGAAGGTCATCGCGGGGGTGGTCTGGTGCGACATCGTCGTGTGCCGCTTCGCCAACCGCATCGCGCTCCTGGCGGTGGCTCTGGCGCGCCTGTTGCGCAAGCCCTCCGTGGTCGTCGTGGGCGGTTATGACACGGCTTCGGTGCCCGAGATGAATTACGGGAGCCTCCGCGGGGGGCCGGTCCGGGGGATGACCCTGGCGATCTTCAAGATGGCCGATCGACTGATGCCAACCTCCTCCACGGCCGGCCGGGAGGCGCGCACCAATGCCGGCGTCCTCGAGAACAAGATCCAGGTCATTCCGAATGGCTATCCGGAGATCCCGGCCCCGACGACGCCCAAGGAGCCGGTCGTGATCACGGTCGGGAATGTCATCGCCGAAAACATCGTGCGCAAGGGCCTGGGCGCCTTCGTCGAGGTGGCCAGGGCGCTGCCCGAGATCCGCTTCGTGATGGCGGGTCGTGCCGATGCCGAGGGCGAGGCCTGGCTGGCGAGCTGCCGCCCCCCCAATCTCGAGACCCCCGGGTTCCTTTCCGATGCAGATCGGGACGCGCTCTACGCTCAGGCGAAGGTGTACGTGCAGCTTTCCCTTCACGAAGCCTTCGGGAGTTCGGTAGCCGAGGCGATGCTCTTGCGCTGCATCCCCGTCGTCTCGGATCGCGGGGCCCTGCCCGAGGTGGTCCAGGACGCCGGGTTCGTCGTGCCTTACGGCGATTCCGAGGCCGCGATCGCTGCCGTCCGCAGCGCTCTCGAGGCCTCCCCCGAGGCGGGCGACCGGGCTCGAGGGAAGATCCTCCGCGATTACCGCATCGAGGACCGGGACCGTCAGTTGCGCCAGGTCGTGCGGGACCTCTTGGCCGGCGGGGGCGGGCGCCGCAAACCCGTGTCGGGTTGACCTGAGCTTGGCTTGCGTCCGCGCGGGCCCTTTGCCTTCGGAGCCTACGGGCTCGCCGCGCCTGGAGATCCGGGTTTTGTCCGGATGCAAGATTTCGCTTGGCTCTTTGGCCGGTGGCTGCCCGAAGATCGCCGTGATATGATCCAGGCCTCTGGTTACCTGTTTCCTGCAGAGGACCCCTGATGAAGCGGATCTTTGACAATCCGACCGACCTGGTCGGTCATACGCCGCTTTTGCGTTTGCACCGCGTGACGCAGGGTTGCCAGGGGGAGGTCCTGGCCAAGCTCGAGGGATTCAATCCCGCCGGGAGCGTCAAGGATCGCATCGGCGTGAACATGATCGTCGAGGCTGAACGGCGCGGCACGATCGCCCCTGGCAAGACGGTCATCATCGAGCCTACCAGCGGCAACACCGGGATCGCGCTGGCCTTCGTCGCAGCTGCGAGGGGATATCGCCTGATCCTGACCATGCCCGAAACGTCGTCGCTCGAGCGCAGGGCCCTCATGCTGAGCTACGGCGCCGAGGTGCACCTGGTTCCAGGTGGCCCCACGGCCATGCTGGATGCCATCGCACTGGCCCGCGAGATCGCGGAGCGGACGCCGGACGCCTGGATTCCGCAGCAGTTCGCCAACCCGGACAACCCGGCGATCCACGAGGCCACGACCGCCGAGGAGATCTGGGCGGACACCGCGGGCGAGGTGGATGCGATCGTGGCCGGGGTCGGGACCGGGGGTACGCTCTCGGGCTGCTTTCGCAGGCTGCACTCGCGCCGGCCGCAGCTCCGTTTCGTCGCCGTCGAACCTGCCGAGAGCGCGGTTCTCTCGGGGAGCGCCGCCGCCGGCCATCGGATTCAGGGCATCGGCACCGGCTTCGTGCCGGACAATCTCGACCATGAGCTGCTCGAGGGCCTGCGAGACCGCTCGCTGGGAGAGGTGATGACGGTGAGCAGCGACGAGGCGATGGCTTTCAGCCGACGTCTGGCGCGCGAGGAAGGCGTGCACGTCGGCATCAGCGCCGGGGCCGCGGCGCGCTGTGCCATCGCCTACGCAAGCCGACCACAGGCCCGTGGCCAGAGGATCGTCGTCATATTCCCCGATGTCGGCGAGCGGTATCTCTCGACCGCTCTGTTCGCGGAGGCTCGCCAGGAGGCCGAGAGACTGCCCGTGGAGCGACCGACCGGCGCGGCGGTGAGTCGATGATCCTCAAGATGGGTACCCGGACGGCCGATGCTGGCCCCGTGCCACCTTCCATGTGGACCGACCTGTGGCAGATCCTCGGTCGGATCCAGCGCGAGGATCCCGCAGCGCGCAGCCGCCTCGAGATCGCGCTCCTGTATCCCAGCGTGCACGCGGTGTTCTGGCACCGGATCGCACATTTCCTCTGGGTGCACCAGGTCCCCTTCTTCCCCCGGTTGATTTCCCAGCTCACGCGCTTCTTCACCCAGATCGAGATCCACCCGGGCGCCCAGATCGGTCGCCGGTTCTTCATCGACCACGGAGCTGCGGTCGTGATCGGTGAGACCGCGGAGATCGGCGACGATGTCCTCCTCTACCACCAGGTGACGCTGGGCGGGACCTCACTCGAACGCGGCAAGCGCCATCCACCTTGCACGACGGCGTCGTGGTGGGCGCCGGGGCCACCCTGCTGGGACCGATCACGGTGGGCGCAGAGGCACGGGTGGGCGCGGGAAGCGTCGTGCTGCGCGACGTGCCGCCTGGGGCCACCGTGGTGGGCATCCCGGGCAAGATCGCCCTGGTCCAGGGCAAGGCCATCGAGCCCCCGGGGCCCGGTGTCGTGCCGTTGCCCGATCCCGAGGCCATGGCGATCAAGGCCTTGAGCGAGCGCCTGGTCGCCCTCGAAGCGCGAGTCGCCGAGCTTTCCCGGGGATCCGCACCGGCGCCCGCCGGGGCGGTCGAGGACTTCTTGCACGGGGCCGGCATATAGCGCGCTCCCGGTTTGAGGGGCTCGGGCCGGAGCCCTCGAGCGGGGCCCGCGATCAACGCGAACCCGAGCGCCGCACGTCCTCGAAGAGAACCCGATGCACCTCGACGGTGTGAACGAAGTTCTCGAGATTGAAGAAGATCCAGCGCCGATCCACCGGGTGCAGATCCAGGATCTCGCGATGACGCGTGAGGTCCCACTGTACGCCGACGAAACCGGCATCCTTGAGGACCGCGAGTTCCTCGGCCGTCAGCGGATACTTGCCGCCCGGGTCGCGCTTGCGAGCCTCACCGGCGGGGATGTCCTCGCCGTATCGCGCCGCGACCGCGAGATCCATCACCTCCCCGCCCGCAATCTTGACGAGCAGCTCGGGGTCCACCCGCAAACCGTGGGCGAGCTTGCGCAGGGTGGTCAAGGAGGGGGCCTTCTTGACGCGCCCCACCATCAAGTTGGCCAGCGTCCCGGGATCCAGATCGGAGGCACGGGCCAACGCATTATGTCCAAGCCCAAGAAGGGCCCGGCGCTCTTTGATGAAGTTTACCAACTGCTCGACGGGAGTGGGCATCTGACCGTCCTGACTGTTAAGCGTTCCTTCATTGTACTCGCTTCTGGACGATCGCAAAGGGATTACCCGCACACCCCGAACGAAAAAGTCCCCGGCCTTCAGGACATAACCGGCAGACCCAGGAGGCGTCTGGCATTGGTCGCCGTGATCCTCCCCACCTCCGCGGGCTCCAGCCCGTGGATGGCAGCCAGCGCCTCGATGGTCCGTACCACCCAGGCCGGCTCGTTACGTCTCCCGCGATGGGGCACCGGTGCCAGATAGGGCGCGTCGGTTTCGACCAGCGTGCGCTCGAGCGGAACCCGGGCAGCCAGGGCCCGCAAGTCGTTCGAGCCGGCAAACGTCAGCACGCCCGAGAACGAGACGTAGAAGCCCATCTCGAGGGCACGGCTGGCCAGGTCCCAGGTGCCCGTGAAGCAGTGCAAGACGCCACCCACCAGCTCCGCGCCCTCGCGTTCGAGGATCGCCGCCGTATCC
>JAJYIO010000240.1 GCA_021790035.1 bacterium
GGGCACCCCGAAGCGGTCCATTACCGGCTGGGCGCAGTGGTGGCCCGCCCGGATGGCGATCCCCTGGCGATCGAGGAGAGTCCCGATGTCGTGCGGATGCACGCCCTCGAGGACGAACGAGAGTACCGAGGCCTTGTTTCGCGCCGTGCCGATCAGGCGCAAGCCGGGAACCTCTACCAGGCGTTCGGCACCATAGGCCGTGAGCTCCTTCTCGTAGGCTGCGATGGCGGGCATTCCCACGCCGTCGAGGTACGTCAATGCCGCCGCCAGGCCGATCGCGCCCTCGATATGCGGAGTGCCGGCCTCGAACTTGTACGGCGGCCGGTTGTAGGTCGTCTTGTCGAACGTCACGGACAGGATCATGTCGCCACCGCCCTGGTATGGCGGCATCGCTTCGAGGATCTCGGCCTTGCCGTACAGCACGCCGATCCCGGTGGGACCGCAGGCCTTGTGGCCCGAGAAGACGTAGAAGTCGCAGTCGAGGTCGTGGACATCGACCGGCATGTGCGGGACCGCCTGTGCCCCGTCGATCAGGACCTTGGCTCCGACCGAATGCGCCATCTCGATCATCTCGCGCACGGGATTGATCGTCCCGAGGGCGTTGGAAACGTGGACGATCGCCGCGATCCGGGTCCTGGGCGTCAGGAGGCGTGCGTACTCGTCGAGGAGCAGTTCGCCGGAGTCCGTGATGGGAACGACCTTCAGCACCGCGCCCTTCTCCTCGCAGAGCATCTGCCAGGGCACGATGTTGGAATGGTGCTCCATCGCCGTGATGAGAACCTCGTCGCCTTCCTTGAGGTTGGCACGGCCGAAGGTCTGGGCCACGAGGTTGATCCCCTCGGTAGCCCCGCGAACGAAGACGATCTCGTGGCTGTATTTGGCCTTGATGAAGCCGCGAACCGTCTCCCTCGCCGCTTCGTACTTCTCGGTCGCGAGCTCGCTCAGTTCGTACAGCCCGCGGTGAACGTTCGAGTTCTGCTCGGCGTAGTAGCGGTGGATCGCCTCGATCACGGCACGGGGCTTCTGGCTCGTGGCTGCGCTGTCGAGGTACGCCAGGTCGTGACCTCGCGCCTTGGCGGCCAGGATCGGAAAATCCTGGCGAATGCGCTCCACGTCGAGCGTCGGACGCTCCACCACGCTCATCGGCTCACCTCCTGGAAATCTCCCTGCGCGGGCAAGCGCTTGAGCAGGATGCCCGAAAGGGCCCTGGACATCGGCTCTGGAACGAACGCGAGCACCTCGCTGGCAAATGCGTACAGCAAGAGCCGGCGGGCGTCATCCTCCGAGAGCCCGCGGCTTCGCAGGTAGAACAGCGCCGCCGCGTCGAGCTGTCCGATCGTGGCGCCGTGGCTGCACTTGACGTCGTCGGCGAAGATCTCGAGCTGCGGCTTGGTGTTGATCTGCGCGGCGTCAGAAAGCAGCAGGTTGCGGTTGGTCTGCTGCGCCACCGTCTTGATCGCGCCCTCGCGCACCAGGACCTTGCCGTTGAAGACGCCCGTCGCCGAGCCGTCGAGCACGCCCTTGTAGAGCTCTCGGCTCGTGGTGTGGGGATGGGCGTGATCGATGGTCGTGTGAAAGTCCACGTGCTGGCGATCGGCCTCGAGGTACAGGCCGTTGAGGATCGTGCACGCTCCATCGTCCGCCAGGTTCACATGCAGATCCCATCGGGCCAGCTCGGCCCCGACCGAGAGGGCGTTGGACGTCCAGCTGGCGTCCCTGCCGACCTCCGCCTCCAGGCGTCCGACGTATACGCATCCTGGATCCTCGCGCTGCAAGACGGTGTGCGTGACGACGGCTCCCGCGTCGATCTGGAACTGGCTGATCTGGTGCGACAGATGAGCTGCCCGCGTACCTTCAGCTCGAGCGTCCTTCTCGCCAGAAGCGTCGAGACCGGTCAGTGCCGCGTGGACCTCTGCGATCTGGACCTGGCTCTGCTTGCCGAAGAGGAACAGGTTGCGCAGATGCACGGCCGCGGGCCCGGCTCCTGGCAGCGAGAGGAAGAGCAACAGGAGGGGGCGCTCCGACACGGTGCGATCGGCAACCTCGACCACGGCGCCATCGATCGCCAGCGCCCGGATGAGATCTGCCAGACCGTCGTCGGATCGCAACGGCCGCTTCAGGAGATCCGCGACTGCCGGAGCCGAGATGCGATCGGACAGGCCAGTGACGTGAATGCCCGCGGGCAGATCGCCCAGGCGCGAGGCGTCGGGAATCAGTCGGCCGCTCACGAAGACGGCCACGGGCCCGTCCCAGTCGGACAGGCCTGCCGCCTGCAGCGCTCTTGCGGGCGTGACCACGATACCGGCGAGATCCGGAACCGGCGCGGAGAGCGGGAGCTCGCCGAGGGCCGTCAGGCTCGTGTACTTCCAGTCCTCGAGGTGGCGGTCGGGAAGGCCCCTTTCCGCGAACCGTGCCGCGGCCTCGCGCCGTATCGCGACCAGCCACGCGGGCTCGTGGCCCACCCGGTTCGCCAGGAAGGGCTCCAGGCCGAGCCGGTCGGCGGCGACGAGTCCGGTCATCGCGCACCGGTCCCGGCGAGTTCGTCCTCGAACCCGAACCGTGCGTAGCCCTCGCGTTCGAGGTCCCGCGCCAGATCCGGCCCACCCGATTCGTGGATGAGGCCCTTGTAGAGCACGTGGACGTGCGTCGGCTGGATGTAGTTGAGCAGTCGCTCGTAGTGGGTGACCAGCACCATTGCGCGATCGTCGCGCCGCGACCCGTCCGCGGCGATCATCTGGGCGTTGGCGCCCAGGGCGACCGTCTTGAGGGCGTCGATGTCGAGCCCGGAGTCGATCTCGTCGAGGATCGCCAGGTGCGGCTCGAGGACCGCAAGCTGCAGGATCTCGTTGCGCTTCTTCTCGCCGCCCGAGAACCCCTCGTTGACGGCCCGCTGCAGGAGCGCCGGATCCACCTCGAGGAGCTTCATCTTCTGGCGGATCAAGGCCAGGAATTCCATCGCGTCGAGCTCGGGGAGTCCGCGGTGCTTGCGGATGGCGTTGAGGGCCGTCTTGAGGAAATAGGTGTTGGCGACCCCCGGGATCTCGAGCGGGTACTGGAAGGCCAGGAAGACTCCCTGACGGGCGCGATCCTCGGGCGGCAGCGCCAGGAGGTCGTGTCCCCGGAAGGTCACGGACCCGTCGGTCACGGTGTAGGCTTCGTGCCCCGCCAGGACCTGGGCCAGCGTGCTCTTGCCCGAGCCGTTGGGACCCATGATGGCGTGGATCTCGCCGCCACGAACGGTGAGGTCGATCCCCTTGAGGATCTCCCGGCCGTCGATCGCCGCATGCAGGTTCTTGATCTCGAGAATCGGGGAATCGTCGTTCATATCGCTACCTTCCACGCCGGGTTCCACTAGCCGATGCTGCCTTCCAGGCTCAACCCGAGGAGCTTCGTGGCCTCGACCGCGAACTCCATCGGCAGTTCGCGGAAGACATCCTTGCAAAAGCCGTTGACGATCATCGAGACCGCATCTTCCGGCGATATGCCGCGCTGCTGGCAATAGAAGAGCTGGTCCTCTCCGATCTTGGACGTAGAGGCCTCGTGCTCCACCTGCGCGGTGGGGTTCCTGACCTCGAGATAGGGGAAGGTGTGGGCTCCGCAGCGGTCGCCGAGCAGGAGCGAGTCACACTGCGAGTAGTTGCGAGCATGGCGGGCCTGCGGCATGACGCGCACCAGCCCGCGGTACGTCTGCTGTCCGCGCCCGGCCGAGATGCCCTTGGACACGATCGTGCTCCGGGTGTTCTTGCCGATGTGGATCATCTTGGTGCCGGTATCGGCCTGCTGGAAGTGGTTGGTCAAGGCGACCGAATAGAACTCGCCGACCGAATCGTCTCCCATCAAGAGCACGCTCGGGTACTTCCAGGTGATGGCCGACCCCGTCTCCACCTGGGTCCACGAGATCTTGGCACGGTCCATGGCCTTGCCCCGCTTGGTGACGAAGTTGTAGATCCCGCCCTTGCCTTCCTTGTCGCCGGGATACCAGTTTTGAACCGTGGAGTACTTGATCTGGGCATCGTCGAGGGCAACGAGCTCGACCACGGCCGCATGTAGCTGATTTTCGTCGCGCCTGGGTGCGGTACAGCCCTCGAGGTAGCTGACGTAAGCTCCCTTGTCGGCGACGATGAGCGTCCGCTCGAACTGACCCGTGTTTGCCGCGTTGATGCGGAAGTAGGTCGAAAGTTCCATCGGGCAACGCACCCCTGCCGGAACGTAGCAGAAAGAGCCGTCAGAAAAGACCGCGGAGTTGAGGGCGGCAAAGAAGTTGTCCGTTGCCGGTACCACCGATCCCAGGTACCGGCGCACGAGATCCGGGTGCTCCTTCACGGCGTCGGAGAACGAACAGAAGATGACGCCCATCTCGGCCAGCTTGCCCTTGAACGTCGTCGCCACGGAGACGCTGTCGAACACGGCGTCGACCGCGACGCCCGCGAAGATCTTCTGCTCCTCGAGGGGCACGCCGAGCTTCTCGAAGGCCCGCTTCAGCTCGGGATCCACCTCGTCCATGCTCTGGAGCTGCTTGCGTGGCCTGGGGGCCGAGTAGTAGGCGATGGCCTGGTAATCGATGGGCGGAAACTTGACGTTCTGCCAGGTGGGCTCCGTCATCGTCAGCCAGTGCCGGTATGCCGAGAGGCGCCACTCCAGCAGCCACTCGGGCTCGTCCTTCTTGGCCGAGATCAGGCGGATGACTTCCTCGCTGAGGCCAGCTGCGACGGTATCGGCCTCGATGTCCGTCACGAAGCCGTACCGGTACTCCTGGCTCGTCAGCGCGTCGAGCGTCCGACCCTCGTCGGTCGCCCGCACGCCCGCGTCGGGCGCTGGTTCCTGGGGGGGGCGGGTCAATGCGTCGCTCATGGCTTGAGTCTCGAAAGAGCCGTGCGGGGGGAAGAAGGGGGGCCTCCGGACGCAGCCGGATGCGCCGACGGCAGAGGGAGGAGCGGTTCGATGACCGGCTCTACCTGCGGTCGGCGCCGGGATGCGGCCGGCTGGGGCACGCGCAGGCGGTGGGCACGACCCGCATCGTCGCGATCTCGATCGGTCGGATCTGCGAGCTCCAGGAGGGTGACCTTGGCGAGGGCCTCGAGCACGACCTGATTGAGCCGTA
>JAJYIO010000241.1 GCA_021790035.1 bacterium
CGATCTGGTGTGCCAAACCGTGGCCGGGGCGGCGCTGATGGTCAAGCAATCCGGCAAGCATCCGGCCGAGCTCAAGGATCAGGTGGTCACGCCGGCCGGTACGACTGCGGCCGGATTGCAGGTCCTCGAGGAAGCTGCCGTCCGCGCCACTTTTTGCCTGGCGGTCAAGGCGGCGACCCAGCGGTCCCGCGAACTCGGTGAGGAGGCACATCGGTGAATCTCGACGTCCTGGCCAACGCCCTGACGCTGGCATGGCGGGTCTGGTCGTTCTTGCTCCTGGCCTGGGTCGTGATCTCGTGGGTCCCTAACATCCCACGCAGCCACCCGCTCGTGCAGGCCATCGATCGCCTCGTGTCCCCGACGATCGCCCCATTTCGCCGCCTGCTCCCGCGGATGGGACCCATCGATATCTCGCCCATTCTTGCCATCGCCGCCTACCAGATCGTCTACGAGATCCTGATGCGCGCCCTGGCGCAGATGAGCGGCGGCTACTAGATCTTTTCCGTTTCAGCCAGCGGGTTCCCTCGAGTCACTGCCCGAACGCAGTCTCCCCCGCTAGCGCCACCAGCCACATCACGGACGGTCGCCATCCGAGAAAAGACCTCGCCACCTCAAAAGCCAGGCGGCGAAGCAGCTTGCCCTCAAGCCGGAGAGCGTTCGAGGGAACCAGCGGGTTCCCTCGAGTCACTGCCCGAACGCAGTGAGGGAGGAGCCCAGCTCCCTCTCCCCTCAGAAATGCACCCCGAGGCGAACGCCCACCGAGATCGATTGCGTGGCCGATCCCAGGACCTGCCGCAGCAACTGGGCGTCGATGGCCACCTGCGAGTAATCATTGATGGAATAGATGAGCGCAAGGTCGCCGGTATAGTCCTGGCCTGGCGAAGCAACCGGATAGACCGAGATCGCCGATCGCCGGGTGTCCGTCACGTTGCCGAAGACGGCTCCCAGACGAGCCAGCAGGCTGACCTTCCACAGGTCGCGCAAGACCGTCCCCAGGTCGTAGCGGGCAGACAGCAGGGTCGCGGCGTCGTAGGCAGCCGCATCCCGCACCACCTCGCCCGTGGCGAGAGTGTAGGCGGGATTGGATTCCGAGGCCACGGCCTCGGCCGCCAGGTGCCAGCCCGAGCCATCCCAGTCACCGGCGAGGCCGGCCTGCTGGTCCTGCAACCAGCCCCAGCGGCCGAAAACGTGGGCTGACCATCCGGAAGGGCCCGTGTAGCCGAGATGCCCCGCAAGGGAGGGTCCCGGGCCAGCGTACGCGGGCTGGATGGCGTTGGGAGTCATTTCGTTGTTTCCGAGCCAGCCGTCGGTGTAGAGTGCCGCCACCTCGGCCGACGCCGTACCGGCCCCGATGGCCGCATCGCGACGCAGCGCGGCCCCCAGACCGCCAGGCGACAGAAAGCCGCTCGACTGGGCGATCCCGGAACCGATCAGGGGATCCCCGACGACCCGATCTTCCTCTTCGACGAAGGGCATGGGCACCTGCCCCGCCTGGACGGTGGCGATGCCTGGCAACGCATACTCCAGGTAGCCCCAGCGCAGTACCGGAGGGTAACGGGAATCCTGCGTGTCGAGGACCTCACCGACACCCCGCACGGACAGATCGGGCAAGATAGAGACCCGGGCCCCGAAGCGGGCGTCCACGAGGTCGAAGCTGGAATCGCTCCCCTGGAGCTGCCCTTGCACCGGAAAGCCGTAGCGCACGAAGATACGGCCCTCGGGCTGCCAGGTCAGGTCCGCCAGGGCGGGGGAAGCGACCAGGAGCAGGCACGACGCCGCGATCGCCGCAGCCAGCGATCGAGGGATCCAGGCGGACGGGGGCGCAGGTCGTCGCGGCATCGAAGCTAGGGATAGAGGAGGAAGGGCTGGCGCCGGCGAGCAAAGGACCGATCCTGCGATTGCCAGCTAGAGGCGATCGCCAGGGGATCTTTGCCGGACAGGAGGTCCGAAAGCACGGTGCTGGTTCCAGCGAGGCGGTCAAAGCCCCGGGGGTCGATGGCCAGAAGCGTCCCGTAATCCTTGTGGATGAGGGACAGTGCGCACATGGCCACGCGGACCGGGCGGATGGCGTCGCGATCCGTGACGATCACGCGCACGGCCTGGTGAGCCGGCACCCGAGAGCCCCCGGCCATTGCGTCCGAAACGACCGCCTTGCGGGCAGATCGCGAACCCTCGTCTCGAGCTGGAATCGCCGGCTGCGAGCGAGTCGCCACGTGCCAGTCGTCCCAGGACCGTGATTCGCCCGGGGTGACGGGCACCCCCTCGAAGCGCACGCCCGGCAGGTGGAAGCGATCGAGCTGTCGAGCGAGCCGATCGCCGTCGATCCACGGCGCCCCGAACTGCTCGAAGGGTTTGGGCCCGAGTCGCGGGTCGACGTTCGTGGCCTCGAAGAAGCACATCCCGGGATACAGCTCAGCTGCCGTGAGGCAAACCATCGCCGGACTGGGATCGACCCACGGCAACCCGGTCTGGTCCCACCACATGTCTCGCTGCCACCCGATCATGGGAACGACCGTGAGATCGCAGCCGATCCGGGTGTTGAAGAGCCGGGCCAGCTCACCCACCGTCATGCCGTGCCTCACCGGCAGCGGGAAGATGCCGGTGAAGGACCGAAAACGGTTCCGCAGCATCGGTCCCTCGAGGATCGTCCCGCCGATCGGGTCGGGGCGATCGAGGACGACGAACTTCTTGTGCGCCCTGGCCGCGGCCTCCATGGCGAGGTACATGGTCGAGATGTACGTGTAGAATCGCACCCCGACGTCCTGGATGTCGAAGACCAGCGCATCGACATGCGCCAGCATCTCGGGCGTCGGCGCCAGCGTCTTGCCATACAGGGAGTACACGGGCAGCCCGGTGATGGAATCGGTCGAGTCGCCGACCTTTGACTGGGAATCGACGCGGAAGCCATGCTCGGGCGAGAGGATCTCGACGACATCGAGGTCGGGAAGCCGGGCCAGGGCGTCGATGTCGGGGGTGCCGTCGGGCATCACCGCACTGCGATTGGTGATGACACCTACCCGCGGACGGCTGCCCGCGGGCTGGTTCCAGATCTGGCCATGCCGCTCGACCAGGACCGCCGCACCCGTGAGAGTGGTCGTCTGGGCCGAGGCGGGTCGAGCGATGCTGGCCATGGCGACCGCCAGCACGGTGGCACGGGCGAGAAAGCGCATGGCCCAGTATAGTGCCATTCGCCGCCTTCAGGTCTAAACAGGGTCACCTTGACCGTCATCCATTCCGCCAGGCTTCGTCAACCGCTGCAGTGCCTGCTCACGTACCCGCCGTGTATGCTGCGCGGACGCTTCGCGGATTTCCTCGCCTGGCAGACGTCTTCCAGTCCATGTGAACCTGCTTAGCCCAGCCGGGTCAGCCGCTCCTCGAGGGCCTGCAGCTGGGCCGTGACCTCGGCGCGCCGCGTCTTCAGCTTGTCGACGACGTGAGCCGGAGCCTTGGCGGTGAAGGCGGAGTTGGACAGCTGGCCATCGAGACGGACGGCCTCCGCCTTCACCGCATCGATCTCCTTGCCCAGCCGGGTGCGCTCCCGGTCGAGATCGAGCAGCCCCGCCAGGGGAAGGAGGACGAGGGCCTGACCCACGACGGCGGAGGCCGCCTGGGGAACCTCGGCATGACTTGAAGACGCCTCGACGCGTGCGCTGCGAGTGAGAAGGCCGATGGTCGCTGCGGCCTGCTGGAGTGCCGCGAGCTCCTCGCCCTCGGCCTGCAGCACGACGGAGTCGGCGACCTTGTCGGCGGGAACGCCGAGTTCCTGCCGGATCCGCCGGACCTCACGCACGACATCCATGACCAGGTTCATCCGGGCCACCGCGGCATCGTCGCGGAAGGTGCTCTCGGGCCAGCTCGTCTCGAGCAGCGTCGACGCCTGCGGAGCCAGGTGCCGCTCGACCAGCTGAGCGTGGATCTCCTCGGTGATGAAGGGCATGAAGGGGTGCATGATCTTGACGGTGGCCAGCAGGACCTCGGCCAGAGTCCGCCGGGCATCGCGATCACCGGCCTTGAGGCGGGGCTTGGCGATCTCGAGCCACCAGTCGCAGAACTCGCTCCACACGAACTCGTACAGCTTGTCGGTCGCCCGCAGGAGCGTGAACTCGTCGAGAGCCTCCGCCACGACCGCGGTGGCTTCCGAGAGCCGAGAGCGAATCCAGGCATCCTCCAGGGCGACCTCGTCGGCCGGGCCCGCCTCCCCACGAAGCGCTTCGGCTTCCGGGCCCTCGGGCAGGTTCATCAGCGCGAACCGGGCAGCGTTCCAGAGCTTGTTGGCAAAATTGCGAGCCGCCTCGATCTTCTCGGCCATGAAGATGACGTCCTGACCGCTCGTGCCGGCGCCAGCCGCCCAGAACCGGAAGGCGTCGGTCCCGTACCGGGCCGTCACCTCGAGGGGATCCACGCCCGTGCCCTTGGACTTGCTCATCCGGCGTCCGTCCCGACCCATGATCGTGGCGTGGATGAGGACGTGGTGGAAGGGGACCTCCCCGAGGAACTCGAGCGAGGAGAAGGCCATCCGGGCAACCCAGAGGTGCATGATGTCGCGGGCCGTCGAGAGCACGTGGGAGGGGTAGAAGTACTCCAGCTCCGGGGTGCGGTCGGGCCAACCCAGCGTTGCGAACGGCCACAGGGCGCTCGAGAACCAGGTGTCGAGGACGTCGGGATCCTGCTCGGCGGGCTTGCCGCACGTGGGGCAGACCGCCAGGTCCTCGAGGCTGGCATGCGCGTGGCCTTCCGGACACGTCCAGATCGGGATCCGATGGCCCCACCAGAGCTGGCGCGAGATGCACCAATCCCGGACGTTCTGGAGCCAGTCCAGATAGACGTCGGCAAAGCGCTCGGGATGAAAATGGATGCGACCCTCTTGCACGGCGGAGATCGCCGGCCCTGCGAGCGGAGCCATCTTGACCCACCACTGCTCGCTGACGCGCGGCTCCACGACCGTATGGCAGCGGTCGCAGTGGCCGACCTGGTGCGAATACGGCTCCTCGCGCACGAGGAGACCCTCGCCCTTGAGACGCGAAACCGCGACCTCCCGGGCCTCGAAGCGGTCGATCCCTTCGAACTCGGGGCCAGCCGCCGCAGCCATCTTGCCTTCGG
>JAJYIO010000242.1 GCA_021790035.1 bacterium
ATCCGCGCGCGTCTTCTGCGATGCCGTCACCACTTCCTGGCGCAGCCTGCCCACGAAGAAAGCCGGGGGAAAGAAGAGCGGCAGGATGGCCACGGCCAGCAGCGCCAGGCGCCAGTTCAAGGTGAAGATCACCAGCAGGGTCGAGGCCAGGGTCAATGCGTTCGACGTGATGGCCACGACCGTGTCCGAGAAGATGTCGCCCAGGTCGTTGACGTCGTTGTTCAGGCGGCTCGAGATCTCTCCCGGGCGCGTATCGGTGAAGTAATCCATCGACTGCGCCTGGAGCCGGGAGAACAGCTGGAGCCGCACATCGAGAATGATGCCCTGGCTCATCTTCTCGTCGAGGTAGGTCTCGAGGATCCCCAGGCCCCCGGTGGCCAGCGGCAGCAGCACCATGCCGAGCGCCAGCCACGAGAGCAACTTCGCGTCGTCGTGCGGGATCGCCCGGTCCAAGATGCCACGCAGCAAGAGCGGCGGCATCACGCCGGCGATGGCAGCCAGCGAGATTACCGCCAGGATGGCGATCGCCGTGCGCCAGTGGGGGATGAAGTACCGGACGATGCGCGCGAGCTTGGCTCGATCGATCTCGGACCTCTCGGGTTTTGCACCGTAGTTGAGGGCGTGCCAGCCCGCGCCGCCAAGCACCTGGAACAGACCTCCTGATGGCCTTTCTCACCGCTTCTGACCGGCACTCGCCAGCCAGGGCTTTCTGGCCTTTTTCGCCCATTGGTATGGGCGTGGATTCATGTTAGTCTCAGCGAACAGGACCAGCGTCTCGAGTTAGGGTGTTCGCTAGGGTGCCTTGCGAACGCCCTCTTTGTTTGCGGGGGGTAGGTCCGCTCCTCGATGACCGGAAGGGAAACCAGTGACTTTTACGGATGAACGGCGAATCTGCGCCGATTGCGGGCAGGAGTTCCTGTTCAGCGCCGCCGAGCAGGAGTTCTACGCGCAGAAGGGCTTCTCCAACCCGCCGCGGCGCTGCAAGAGCTGTCGCGCCCTGGCCAAGCAGGCCCGCGATGGCGGCGGCGGCGGCGGCGGCGGCATGCGCCCCCATGCCGAGAGCAGCTCGCGGCCGATGTACGACGTCGTCTGCGATCAGTGCGGCACGTCCACCCAGGTGCCGTTCAAGCCCACCGGCGGCAGGCCTGTGTACTGCCGCGACTGCTTCAGACGCTAGCTGACTTTTCGGGAGCGCCGGCGAATTCGAAGCTGGCGGGCACCTCGATGCCGGCCTGAGGCCTACGGACCGTCGGCGCTCCCTGACCCAGCCCCTCCGGCAAGGCGCCGGGCGCCAGTAACAATGTCGTCGCAAGGATCCTCGCACCATGACCCTTCCGCGCTCGAGTGGCATCCTCGTCCATCCCTCGTCCCTGCCCGGTCCCTTCGGCATCGGCGACATCGGCCCCGCCGCCCATGTTTTCGTCGATTTCCTCAATGCCGCCGGGCAATCGCTGTGGCAGGTCTTGCCCCTGGGCCCCACGGGTTACGGCGACTCGCCATACCAGTGCCTCTCGGCCTTTGCCGGCAACCCGCTCCTGATCTCGCCCGAACGCCTGGTGGCCGATGGCTGGCTGGAGGCGACGGATCTCGCCGGGTTCGGCTCCTTTGACGGGGCCGGCGTCGACTTCGAGCACGTGATCCCGGCCAAGTTCGCGATCCTCCGCAAGGCCTTCGAACGGTTCGAGAAGATCGCCTCGCCCGCCCAGCGCGATCGCTTCGAGCGATTCACCAAGGCCCGGCTCCACCGGGGCTGGCTGGCTGACTGGTCGCTCTTCATGGCGCTCAAACGCCACCATGGGGGCCTCTGCTGGGCCGACTGGCCGGCGCCTTTGCGGGATCGCCAGGACTCGGCCATCGCCGAGGCCCGCCGCGCTTTGACCCACGAGATCCGCTTCGAGGAATTCCTCCAGTACGCCTTCTTTTCGCAATGGGCGGATCTCAAGGCGCATGCCCGGCAAAATGGCATCGCACTGGTGGGAGATGTCCCGATCTTCGTCGCCTACGACTCGGCGGACGTCTGGGCCAACCGCGACCTCTTCCAGCTCGACAAGGAAGGTCGGCCTCTCGCGGTAGCCGGCGTGCCACCGGATTTCTTCAGCGCGACTGGCCAGCTGTGGGGCAATCCCCTCTATGACTGGAAGCGGCAAGACGAGACGCGGTACGCCTGGTGGGTCGCCCGACTCAAGGTCGCTCTCGGCACGATCGACCACGTACGTCTGGATCACTTCCGTGGATTCGAGGCCTACTGGCGCGTTCCGGCGGGCTCCGAGACGGCCGAGTCCGGGGAATGGGTCAAGGGTCCGGACGCGGCGCTGTTCGAAGCCCTGCGCCAGGGCCTTGGCCACCTGCCGCTCATCGCCGAGGATCTTGGCGTGATCACGCCCGCGGTCGAGGCCCTGCGCGACCGCTTCGGTCTGCCCGGAATGAAGATCCTGCAGTTCGCGTTTGCCGACGATGCCACCAACGCGTTCTTGCCGCACAACTACGTGTCGAACTCCGTGGTGTACAGCGGCACGCACGACAACGACACGACCGCGGGGTGGTTCGCGTCGGCATCGGACAAGGAGCGGCAGCGCCTGGCCGACTACCTCGGCACCTCGGACTTCGACCCGGCCTGGGCGCTCATTCGTCTGGCCGAGGCCTCCGTCGCAAGCTGGGCAATCGTGCCGTTCCAGGACGTTTTGTCGGTCGGTGCCGAGGGCCGCATGAATCTCCCGGGCCGTGCGTCGGGAAACTGGAGCTGGCGTTTTCCGGCAGACCGCCTCACGGTCGACCTCGCCGGTCGCCTGGCTGCGATGGCGCGGACTTACGGGCGCATTCTCCAGAGCGACTAGCAGCGGGGCCCTCCGCGCAGGCCAGTTGCAAGATGCGCAGCACGACGCCTACACGACGGCTTGACGTTCGCGCGGTTCGATCGGGGCGATGCACGCCTCACTTGCGGTTCCCGCCGCCCTCTTCCCCCTCTCTGACCCGCTCTTGATCCTGGCAGCGGTCCTCCCGGTCGTCTTCGTGGTTCCGCTGGTGTTCGAGCGGCTCAAGATTCCGGGCGTCGTCGGCTTGATCCTGGCCGGCGTCGCCCTGGGGCCGCACGGGCTCGGGATCTTCGGACGCGACGGCTTGATCGGCGCCCTGTCCGAGGCTGGCCTCCTCTACGTCATGTTCATCGCCGGAGCCGAGCTGGATCTGGTGATGTTCGGCCGGTACCGTCGCCAGAGCGCGATCTTCGGGGCGATGTCCTTCGCGCTTCCCGTCGTCTGCGGGACGTCCGCGGGGCTTGCGACGGGCCGGCCGTGGCTCGCGGCCATCTTGCTCGGGGCCGTGATCGCATCTCACACCCTCATCGCCTATCCCGTGGCCAGTCGCCTCGGTATCGCGAGGCGTTTGCCCGTCACGGTCGCCGTGGGGGGCACGATCGTGTCCGACACGCTGGCGCTCACGATCCTGGCGATCGTCTCGGTCGGCGCCCTCGGCCACCTCGATGCGGGCGGAGCGGTGCAGATCGGCCTGCGCATCCTGGCCTTCGCGGCGGCGGTGCTGACGATCGGTCCGCGCTTGGGCCGGTTCTTCTTCCGGAACCTCGGGGCCAGGAGCGAAGCCGAGTTCCTGTTCGTGCTGGCGTTTTTCTTCGGAGTCTCGGCCCTGGCACGGCTGGCCGGCATCGAGCCGATCCTGGGCGCGTTCCTGGCCGGCCTGGCCCTCAATCGCTTCCTTCCCGAGCACGGGCCGCTCCTGGGCCGGGTCCGCCTCGTCGGCAGCACGCTGTTCATTCCCTTCTTCCTCCTGGCCACCGGCATGCTCGTGGAACCACGCATCCTCGTGGGACATGCAACCGTCTGGGCCCTGGCGGGCATGCTCATCGCGACGGCTCTCATCACCAAGTTCCTGGCCAGCTGGGCGTGCGGAAAGCTGCTCGGGTTCGATCGCGCCGAGCAGCTCGTGACCTTCGGCCTGTCCATTCCCCAGGCGGCCGCAACTCTCGCTGCTACCACCGTGGGCTACCAGCTGGGCCTGTTCCATTCCCTGCTGGTCAATGCCATCGTCATCTTGATCCTGGTGACCTGCCTGGCCGGGCCGCTGGTCGTAGACCGAGCCGGCCGAGTCGTTGCGCGCCGCCAGATGCCGACCGACCCCGACCGGGGCGGGGCAGACCGGGTCCTGGTGCCGATATCCAATCCCCAGACGGCCAGCTCCCTCCTCGATCTGGCTCGCTCCTTGCGCCGGCAGGACGATCCGATCTTCGGCCTCACCGTCGTTCCCGGGTCGAGCTCGCGCCCCGCCGCGGCCGTCGCCAGCGCCGAGGACGTGCTGTGGCGAGCCATCGAGCGCACGGCTGACGGCGAGGTACAGGCGATCACCCGGGTGGCCCACAACGTCGCCACGGCGGTGGCCATGGCTGCCATCGAGACCCGCTGCCAGGCGATCGTCCTCGGCTGGAACGGTCAGCGTTCGCTGGCGCGCTGGGTCTTCGGCAGCGTCATCGACCAGGTGCTGGAGCAGGCCAGGGCCCTGGTCGCGGTGGCCCGATTGACCGCCCCCCTGTCCACCTTCGAGCGGCTCCTCATCGTCGTGCCGCCGCTGGTGGATCGCCATGCCAGCTTCGCCGCCGTGCGCCCGAAGGTCCAGACGCTGTCGCGAAACGCCAGTGTCGTGGCCGTCTTCGGGGTCGGTCGCGAGGCCAACGTCGACGCGGTCGGCGACCTGGGCGCGACGGTCGAACGCCACGTCTTGCCCGACTGGAAGGCCCTGTCCTGGCTCCTGGCGACCGCCGAGCCCAGGGATCTCGTTCTCTTGCTGTCGGCCCGTCCCGGTGGACCCGCCTGGACTCCTGTGCTCGAGCGCCTGCCCGGCCTGCTGGCCAGCCACGAGTTGCGCAGCTTCGTGGTGCTCTACCCGCCCGAACGCGAGGTTCCGCTCGAGCCGGTGCCCGCCTCCCCGCGGGAAACTTCTCTCACCACGTAGCCGTCCGCGAGCTCGTGAAGCTGGAGCGCGGAATGCCGGGGCTCACGAGGTGCACCGCAAAACGCTCAGAATCCAGGTGGGCGCTGCGGCTTGACGTGGATCTCGTAGGAAACGGTCGCGTCGGAGTGAGGGGCCAAC
>JAJYIO010000243.1 GCA_021790035.1 bacterium
GCTGACCGACGAGCAGCGCGCCAAGCTCCCCAAGCTCGAGCCCACGCAGGCACCTGGCGTCAACGCCATGGTGACGGCCCCCGCGCCCTCAAGCTCGGTGCCGATCGCCATCCGGATGACGGAGCCCGGCCGGGGCCCCGAGGCGTTCCCGTCCGACGACCCTCGAGCCGGATTCTACCGTCCGGACGTCGTGTACCTCATCCCCGACCAGGTCTCGGCCGAGAAGGCCAAGGCGCTGGTCGACGGCGGCGGCTACGAGTACTGCTCAAAGCCCTGATCGATCGAACCTACGCCCCTCGGCCCGCGCCGGGGGGCGGTTCTATTGGGGCCAGTAGCGCACCGAGACAGGAGGACCCATGTCAGTAGGAACAAAGAACCGAGTAGCCTTCTCGGTCGCGGAGGCTGCCTTCGGGACTGCCGCAGCGATCGCAGGCGCGAAGGCGTGGCCGTTTCAGGGCCAGCGTCCGGTCATCAAGCCGACGTTCGCGACAGATGCCGATAGCCTGATCGGCCAGATGGAATGGGGCCGAGAGAAGGTCGTCCAGGCGGTACAGACGCAGGCCAGCTTCACCTTCGACTTCCGGCTCGACTGCCTGGCGTACTGGCTCTTCCGGATGCTGGGAGCCGATACCGTCACCGGAATCGGGCCATATACCCACCAGTTCACTCTCATCCAGACGGACATTCCGTCATTCACGACCTTCTGGGTGGATGCCAATACGACTGCTGGTGATGTCGAGCAATTCCCCGGATGTAAGGTGAGCAAGCTCACGATCAGCGGAAAAGGCGGCGGAAAGCTCACGATCAAGGTCGACATCATCGGGAACGGCACCCATGCGCAGGTGGCGAATGCGATGGTCGCCAACAACACCGACATCATCAATCCGTTCTCGACGATTGGCACCTACAACATCGGCGGCACGCTCAACGTGGCGACGATGGCAGCTCCTACCGGCGGTACGAACTACATGTCGCCTCCCGTCCTCGATGACTTCGAGATCATGCTCGAGTCGATGTTCGAGCCGAACAACGAATACGTGGCCGGCCAGACGTCGCTCTCGGCCCTCGAGCGCCTCGGTCTCAAGGTCACTGGCAAGGGCACCCACAAGTGGACCGAGAATGGGCTGGCTGGGCTGATGGCCATCATCGAGGCGGCAACCCCCGAGAGTCTGTACTGGGCGATGGCGAGCGGCGCGAATAGCGCAGCGATCGCCCTTCCCAAGGCTTTCTTCGACGACGACTCGGTGCAGGGCCAGCGGAATGTCCTCAAGAAGCCGTTTACCTTCGAGGGCTTCTACGACGATACGACGGCCCTGGCGATCAAGGCCCAGGTCATCAACGGAACGGCGAGCTACACGTAACCGACCTCCGGCGGGTGGCTCTGGCCCGGTGCAGCGATGCGCCGGGCCTGTTTCTTAGGAGGTCTCATCAAATGGCATTTGTTCTAGGGAAGAAGCGCATTCACCGGTTCGAGGTGCAGCCGATCGGCATCACGCTGTGCTTGCGCGAGTTCACCGACGCCGAGCGCAACGAGTTCGAGAAGGAGTTCCGGGCGATCGTCAATCCGCCAAAGGGCAAGCGGAACGACGAGGCCTATGACAACCTCCTTCGCGAGCAGGCCGAGCTTCTACTGGTCGCGTGGGAGGGCATCGAGGACGAAGACGGCAAGGCGATCGCCCTGACCGACGAAACGAAGAAGGCCTTCTTCTCGGACCACGAGACGGCCAAGTTCTGGCGGTCCGCAGTCAGGGGGTATCTCTTTCCCTCCGTCAGCGCGAGCGAGTGACGGGCACGCCCTCGGGAGCACGATCGGTCAGACCGAACTCCGCGAGGCGGCGGCTCTTTACTTTGACCGCCAGAAGGTGGTCACCCGGGACCGGCTCTCGTGCGACACCTGCCCGTACAAGCAGGCCGAGCGCGAGGCTGGCAATCGGTGGGGCAGTCGGCGCGAGCGCGCTTACTGCCACGGCGGGAAGCGACCGGGAAAGAAGACCGCCCGCGACGGTTGTGCGGTGCTCTGGCCGGTCTGGGGAGCAGTCGGGTACTTCGACGAGATGCTGGCCCTCATCGACCGGGGGATGAAGCCGCCAGACCACTGGTCAATCGAGGACTGGCGACTGGCAGGCCGGATAGGACGCGAGCTCGAGCTTTTGCGGCTCGAGGAACCCAGAGAGGAGTAACGTGGGCGAAGCAGCAGTGACGCTCGTGGCCAGGGTCAACCTGGCCGATGCGCCGGCGCAACTCAAGGCCTTGAAGGACCAGATCCTCGAGGTCGGGGATGCGTCGTTCACCGCCGGCGAGAAACAGGCGATCTCGGCGGCCAGGTCGGCCACCCAGGTCGACCGGCTGATCTCTCGGCATAACGCCGAGGCCAACGCCCTGGACAACCTCAAGACCAAGGTCGAGGGCACGAGCGAGGAATACGGGAGGTTCACCGACAAGGTCGCCGCGTGGCTTGCCGGGGATGCAACCAAGGAGACCGAGCAGTGGGCATCTGCGATCGACCGTGTCGGCGAGGCCGCAAGCGGAGCGAGTGGGTTCATGGGGACCTTCGGCGCGCAGCTGGTCGGCCAGGGCGGCATCGTCGCCGGCGGATTTCTCGCCGCGCAAGCGATTGGAGCACTTTCGAGCAGCATTCATGCAGTGGTCTCGGAAGGGGCTTCCGAAGAGGCCAAGCTCGACGCGATGAGAGCAACCATGAAGGGGCTCGGTCGGTCTGCTAGCGAGGCCGAGAGGCTCGTTAACGACTATGCCGGGGCGTACGCAACCGATGGCGCCATTGCGAATGCAGTCACGAACCTCTCGACGATCAATCTCGCCTGGTGGCAGCAGCGGGCTATCATCGATAGTACGACCAAGCTGGCTGTGATGCGGTCCGAGGACGTCGGCCACGCGCTCGACCGGGTGACGGAAGCGATCGAGTCTGGCGAGACCCGGTCGCTCAAGCGGATGGGTATCATCGTCGACTCCGCGCAGGCCGAGAAGGACTACGCCCACGCCCTCGGAATTACCGGGCGCCAGCTCGACCAGCAGGAAAAGCAGTACGCAATCGCGGATGCGGCTCTGCGGAAGACGGAGGCCCTTGTCCAGGCCGCGCCTGCGGACCACGAGACCCTGGCGAACAAGCTCGAGGAAGAGAAGGTGGCCTGGGACAAGCTCGAGGAGTCCATCGGGCGCAGTGAGGGCGTGCTCGGCGTCGCCGCCTCCGCCTGGGCCACCTTTATGACGAAATTCTGGCTAGCACTGACGCCGCCGTCAGATGAAGCGAAGAAGGTCCTCGATGCCGTTACGGTCGGCCCGAGGGGGACTGAACACCTGAACCTGCCCTCGTTGAGCGGAAACGATGGAGCGTTCAACCCGATCCTTAACCCGACGGGTTTCGATGCTCTGCGGGCCCATCGGGAGCACGAGGCCGCTCAGGAGCGGATAAGGACCCTCGCGGCCGAGAAGGCCGAAAAAGCCCGCGCCGATGCCGAGGCCGCTCATACCCGGGCGCTCAAAGCCCACATCGCGCCTCATCACGCCGCCGCTCATCACGCCGCGCACCACGCTCACGAGATCAACTGGGCGTCAGAGGAAAGCCACGTCGAACAGGCCATGCGCGATGCTGGGCGAGCGGAGACCGATCGGATCAAGGGTCTCGTCGCCGGGCACTCCCCCACCGATCGCCTGGCCGTCTCTGAAACGGAACTCCATGCACTGCAGTCCAAACAAGGGTTCGGGCCGCCGCTCCCGGAACTCCAAGGGCAGCTCAACGCGGCGCTCGAGGCTGTGAAGACCTACGGTAACGAGGCCAGGGCAGAGCAGTTGCGGCAGGGCCAGGAAAAGCTCCACATCGCCGACCAGATCGCCCACCAGATGGCGAGCCTCGGGCAGAACGAGTGGGATCAGCGACGCGCCGCGGAGGAGTCGCGGTTTCAGCAGCAGATGAGCGATATTCGCAACCGGGCCGGGGCTGCCCACGATCTAGCCCAATCCGCCGAGAAGCTCCATCAGCAGAAGCTGACGAAGATCGACCAGGACGAGACAACGAAGCGCGTTGCCGAGATCTCCAACATCGCCAAGGGGAACGTTGCCGGTATCGGTTCGATGGCCACGGACGCCCTTTCCTCGATCCTGCCGTCTGGCCTGGCGGCCGTGCTGCCCGCTTCGGCCATCACCCAGGCGGTTACCGCCGGGATCGGTCTTATCGAAGCTAACTCCGCGGCCGTAGTGGCCCAGATGAGCGCCGATTTCACGTACAGCCAGACCCTAATGCAGGGCGAGGACCAGGCCCTCCAGATCCAACAGCGCGCTCCGGGCTATAGCGACGAGGCCTCCGCAGCGTTCCTCTCCGCATCGCAGACGCAAGCGAAGGCAGACTCCGACGCGGCATCGTTGAACCACGATTGGATATCCCAGTTGCTCGGGTCGTTAACCGGCGGAAATCAGATGGTCGAGCAAGAGAAGGAGAACGCCCAGGTGCAGATGCAGGCTGCGCAGTTACAGGCGCAGGCTGCGGAAGAGGCCTACCAGGCGGCCCAGATGTGGCAGCAGTACTACAACACGAACGCGGACACGCAGGCGTCGGATGCAATCTCGACCGAAATGAACAAGGTTAGGGACCAAATGACCCTCGGACAGGTCAGCAACTACACCGGCAGCATGGACCTGGCACACCTGACGTTCGACAAGAGCATGCAATCCGACGTCACGAACCTAAGGAACCAGTTTGGCCATTTGATCTACGGTAACGCAACTCCTGATGAGAACTGGAATACGGGGATGGACAACGTCCTAAACCAGGCAATCAAAGACTTCCAAGGGGGGATGAACATCGATCAGACCTGGGACGAGCTCGTCAACGACAAGAACGTGGACGTCCGCAACACGGGGCTCGATAAGAGCATGCTCCAGACGCTCAAGGCCGATTACGGGAACAACGATTCGGCCTTGAAGGAGGCCATCGACAAGATAATGATGAACGGCTCCTCGGTGAACAAACCGCTCTACGCCCAGGTCGTGAACTTCCACGACATGTGGGCCACGGCGCCGGCCGGGATCTTCTTCCGGGCATCCGGGCAACAGATCTCCTCGGTCTCGC
>JAJYIO010000244.1 GCA_021790035.1 bacterium
GCTCAATCAGATCGTTCTAGTGGGGACCGTCGATCGCGCCCCCGAGCGGAGGGCGACCCCCGATGGCCAGGCTATCACCAGCTTCAAGCTCAAGGTTGTCAGGCCCATTCGTCAAGAGGGGCTTCCAGCCGGTGCGGACCTGATTCCGATCATCGCCAGCCGACGGCAAGCTGATGTCGCAGCTGAATTCAGACCAGGCGAAATCGTCGCGGTCGAAGGCCGCATGGTAGCTAAAACGATCGAGCAAAATGGCCAACGCTTCAAGATCGTCGAAGTCGATGCAGCCCAAGTACAGCGTATCGCCGCCGCCGGCCCCCAGGGCCTGGCCGAGGTGGAGTCTCTATCTTCACCTGCTGACACTGGCGGCCGGCTAAAGACGGTCGGCGTGGCTGCATCGCCCGCGCTTCCGTCCTATGGCGAGGCGATGGGCGAGGAGCCCGATTTGGACACCGACATTCCCTTTTAAAAACCGCGAAAACAGCTTGATTTCGGTGACATCGCCTTCATGGCTAGTTACCCCAGCAATCAATCGAGAGGAAATACCAAGATGACGACCATGCTTCCCAAAAGGCGTGCCAAGCGCCGCAAGTCCTGCACATTTTGCATGGATAAGATGACTTTCATCGACTACAAGGACGTGATGCGTCTGCGCAAGTACATCACCGAGCGCGGCAAGATCCTTCCCCGGCGCGTGACCGGTAACTGCGCTGGGCATCAGCGTACCCTCACCGTGGCCATCAAGCGGTCGCGTGAGATCGCGCTCATGCCATACGCCATCGATTGATAGCGGTTACCTCGTGTCGCAACCGGGCCCTCGGAAGGACCATTCTCCGGGGGCCCGGTCGTCATGCTGCCGGCGCCACCTTGGCGACCTGGGGGGGCTGGCTCGGCCGGACCGCGCAGCTGACAGACGGATCGTGGCTGATGTTGACCGTATCCTGGCGCCCGTGGGGGTGAACATATGACTTTGACCATTGCTGATGAGATCCGGGAGCGCGCCCTGGCCGAACTGGCAGGTGCGGGTTCTCGCGCCGAACTCGACGAGTGGGCGATTCGCTATCTGGGCCGCGAGCGGGGTGAGTTGAGCCGCTTGCTCAAGACGATTCCCACCCTGGCTCCAGCCGAGCGCAAGCCGTTCGGCGAGTCCATCAACGCGATCAAGAAGGCGCTCGAGGCCGCGCAAGGGGTACGTGCCGCAGAGGTGCGCAGTCAGGAGCTCGGCCAGCGTCTGCTCGAGGACCGGGTCGACGTGACGCTCCCCGCGCGGGGGACCGAGCCCGGCCACGAGCACCTGGTCTACCGGGCCCGGGACGAGATGATCGAGACTTTCCGGCTCCTCGGGTTCGATGTGGCCGAAGGGCCCGAGCTCGAGGACGAGTGGCACAACTTCAGCGCCCTCAACACCCCGGAGGACCACCCCTCGAGGGACGCGCAGGACACGTTCTACCTCCAGGGCGGCGGTTTGCTGCGTACGCAGACCTCGTCGGTGCAGATCCGCTACATGGAGCACCACCAGCCACCGATCCGCATCGTGGCGCCGGGGCGAGTGTACCGTCCCGATACCATCACGCCGCGGCATTATCCCCTCTTCCATCAGATCGAGGGTCTGCTGGTCGACGAGAACGTCACCTTCGGGGACCTCAAGGGGACGTTGTCGGCGTTTGCCCGGCGGACGTTCGGCCAGTCGCGCAAGGTCCGGTTTCGACCGAGCTTCTTTCCCTTCACCGAGCCGTCGGCCGAGATGGATGTGGAGTGCATCTTCTGCGGTGGCTCGGGGTGCCGGGTCTGCTCGCACTCCGGCTGGATCGAGATGGGCGGCTGTGGCATGGTCGACCCCAGCGTGCTGACCAACGTCGGCATCGACCCGGAGCGCTACACGGGCTTTGCCTTCGGGATGGGGATCGATCGTACCGCCATGATCCGGTACCAGGTCCCCGACATCCGCCTGCTGTGGGAGAATGACCTTCGGTTCTTGAGGCAATTCTGAATCATGCGCATCCCCCTGGAATGGCTCGCCGAGAAGTTCGCCACCGAGCTCGATCGCTCTGCGATCGCGACCGCCCTGTTCGAGTCGGGCTTCGAGCTCGAGTCGCTCGACTGGATCCGGCCGGGCCTCGAGACGGTGGTCACGGGCCGGATCTTGACCTGTGAGAGCCACCCTAACGCCGATCGACTTCGCATCTGCTCGGTCGACGTCGCCGAGGCCCGGTCACACGGCGGGTCCTCGACACCCAAGGGCGCATCTGCCGCGGAAGCTGATTCCAGCCTGCTCACCATCGTGACGGCCGCGCCCAACGTCCAGGCTGGCGACATCGTTCCCGTGGCCCTGGTCGGCAGTCGCCTTCCCACCGGCAAGGAGATCGGACTGGGCAAGCTTCGCGGCGTCGAGTCGTACGGGATGTTTTGCTCGGCGACGGAGCTAGGGATGGCGCTGGAGGCGCCAGGCGATGCGAGCCGACTGGAGGCCATGGAGGTCAAGAAGGCCGCGGCCCGTGGCGTGGTGCTCGATGCTGCCGCCCGCGTCAGGGCGCGCGAGGATGCCTTCGAGTTCGTGCTGGTTCTGCCCACCGATACGCCGATTGGCCGCCCCATCGCCGACATCCTGGAACTCGGTGATTGCGTGCTCGAAGTCGCCATCACGGCAAACCGCGGCGACGGGCTCTCTGTGACCGGGCTGGCGCGGGCGCTGGCGGCGGCGGGCCTCGGTCAGCTCGCGCTCGCGGGTGGAGCCCTGGGCGGGGGATCGGTCGCGGGCACGCCGCTGCCGGAGGTCAAGCTGAACGCGGCCCTCGAGGCCCCGGACCTTTGCCCGCGCTACACGGCGCGGATCGTCTCCGGCCTCGCCGTCGGCCCGTCGCCGGAGTGGATGTCGAGGCGCCTCGAGCTCGCGGGCATCCGATCCCTCAACAACGTCATCGACGCCATGAACTACGTCATGCTCGACGTGGGTCAGCCACTGCACGCCTTCGATCTCGCCAGGATCGACGCGGCCACGATCTCGGCTCGCCGCGCCCGGCCCCTCGAACGGCTCACGACTCTCGACGGCTCGGTGCGCGATCTGCCGCCCGATACCCTGGTGATCGCCGATGCCCGCGGGCCGCTGGCGGTCGCCGGTGTGATGGGAGGTCTCGGGAGTTCGGTTTCGGCCGCAACGACCTCGGTCATGGTCGAATCGGCCTACTTTCTGCCCGGAGCCATCCGCCGGTCCGCCAGGACCCTCGGGTTGAACAGCGAATCGAGCTACCGCTTCGAGCGCGGGGTGGACCCCGAGGCAACGGTCGAGGCCCTCGAGAGGGCCTGTGACCTCCTGATCCAGGTGGCGGGCGGCCAGCGGCTCGGAGCTGCAATCGACGTTCGACGCCAGGGGTTTCCCGAGCCGCTGGTGGTGCCGCTGCGGCCCGAACGCACCGATCGGATCCTGGGCGCCTCGGTCTCCGCGGATGACCAGGCCCGGATGCTGGCGAGTCTCGGATTTTCCGAGGCGCAGGCGGGCCCTGACGCCGCGGCGTCAGGCCGATCCGAGATCTATCGCGACGCTCGCTGGTTCACGGTGCCGGGCTGGCGCCGCCACGACGTTACCCGGGAGATCGACCTCATCGAGGAGATTGCCCAGCGGATCGGTTACGGGGCCATCTTGGATACCTTGCCACCCCTGGCGACCTTGCCCGATTCCCGCCCCCCGGTCTCGGATCGCCTGCGCGAGTTGCTGCGTGGTCTGGGTTTCTGGGAAGTCCTGACCAATTCCGTGGTCCCCGCGGCCAGCCAGCAATCCTTCGTTTCGGGCCCAGACGAGCTTGTCAAGCTTGCGCGCCCGATGGGCGACCTGCAGGTCATGCGTGCCTCGCTGTTGCCCAGCCTCCTCGAGGTGGCGCGCACCAACCTCAATCGTGGGGCTAGCCGTGCGCTCATCTACGATGTGGGACGGGTGTATGTGCAGGGTGAGAGCTCGCGGACCGAGCTTCTTCAGGCCACGGCCCTGGCCATCGGGGCGGTTGCCGACGGGATGTGGAAGCATGCGCCGGAGGCCTACGATGCGGATTTCTTCTGGGCCAAGGGCGTGGCGACGGGAGTCCTCGGCGCCCTCGGGCTCGTGGATCTCGAGGCGCGGCAGGAGGGAGCGGTTCCGGGCCTCCATCCCGGGCGAGCGGCTAGCCTTGTTCTGGATGGCCTGGTGCTGGTGACCTTCGGGGAACTTCATCCGGCGCTGGTAGAGCCCTACGATTTGCCGACCGGCAAGCGAGCGGCGGTGGTCATTTTCCACCCCGACGCCGTCGCCGAGTGCCTGGCACGGCGCGAATCGCGCGGCTTCGTTCCCTTTTCGAGGTTCCCCGCCGTCGAGCGCGACGTGGCGATCGTCCTCGACCAGGGGATCGTCGCCGGCGAGGTGGTCGCTTCGGCCCGGCAAGCGGGCGGAGCCTTGCTGGAGAGGGTGCGTGTCTTTGACCGCTATGCGGGCCCGCAGGTTCCTGCCGGCAAGGTCAGTCTCGCGCTCAACCTGCGGTACCGGGCGCCGGATCGGACCTTGACCGACTCGGAGGTCGATCCCGTCCATGCTGGGATCCTCGACCACCTTTGCCGGCAGCATGACGCCACCTTGCGTGTGTGATCGGGTGCAAGGCGCACGGACGCAGGGCTTGAGGGGGGACGATCCCGGTGGGTGGCCGTCGATGTGGCTCCCCGAGCCACTGCCCGGCTGCCGTGATATATTCATGCGCCGGGGTATCATAGGTTTAACTTTCGCGGGGCATCGCCATACGCTCCGGTTCGCGACCAAGACGTCCGCGGGGAGCGGAGCTTAAGGAGTCCCCACAACACTGATGGCTTCCAAGGCAAAGGCGAAGCCCGCAACAAAGGGCAAGAAGAAGCCCGCGAAGAAAGGCTTTCTCGCAGGGCTCTTCTCGGCGCTATCCGGGGGCAAGAAGAAAACGTCGGCCAAGGGCACCAAGAAAGGTGCCAAGGGCAAGACGCGCAAGCCCTCGACCAGGCCCGCCCCTGCGGTCGAGCAGGAGCCATGGGCAGAGGCGCCTGAAGCCCAGCAGCAGTGGGATCAGAGCCAGCAGCAATGGGATCCTGACCAGCA
>JAJYIO010000245.1 GCA_021790035.1 bacterium
GCTGCGCTTGCCCAGCTCCGGTCTGTACGAGGCGCTTTGGCGCCGAGAGCCTAACGGAGCCCGCCCCCGACCTCGCATGCTCTTCGTCCATGAGGATCGTGGTGGCGCTGGTCGCGCTGTCGACACTTGCAGGATGCGGGTCGGTCGCTCCGGTGGCCGCGGGCCCCTCGGCTTCGAATACGCTGTCCATCCAGGCGACAGTCCAGTCGGACTGCCAGTCAGGGGATCCCTGCGACGCGTCCAACACGTGGGACCTCACCGACATCGGCATCGACCCGTCGCACCGTCAAAGCTTCCCCGGTTCGTCGCCGATCGTGGTCGCGACCATCGATACCGGTATCGACCCGAACCAGCCGGCGTTTGCGGGTTCCCTCGAGCCGATGATCGACCTCGAGGGCCAGGACATCTATCGCGACGGTTCTCGTTCGATCACCTACGCCGGGCGTGATGGAAATGGCCACGGGACGCACGTGGCCGGCACGATCCTGGCCGTGGCGGGCACGGGGTCGGTGAAGATCCTCCCCGTCAAGGCGATCGGCAACTCCGGGGAGGGAGACGACGGGACGATTGCCTCGGCCATCCGTCAGGCGACGGACTGGCGTGATCCACGGGATCCGAACGTGCGTGTCCGGGTGATCAACCTCTCGATCGGCGGCAAGCTTGGGTCGGTGGCGCTGGGCGATGCGATCCGGTACGCCGCATCACAGGGGGTGATCCTGGTCGCGGCCAGCGGAAACCAGAGCGAGGGCGTGGACTTTCCGGCCTCGATGCCCCAGGTGATCGCGGTCGGCGCGTCGACCGTGACCGACGAACTGGCTCCGTACTCGAACTGCGGGCCATCTTTGGCCCTGGTTGCCCCGGGTGGCGACGATAATCAGGCGGTGTGGTCGACCTGGCCGACGTATCTGACGGCCACGGATCTCGATCACGGCGCCACGCAGGTTCACGACCACGCATCGATGGTCGGCACGTCCATGGCCGCACCCCACGTCACCGGCGCGGTCGCCTTGCTCCTCGAGCAGGATCCGACGATGACGCCCCAGCAGGTGCAGGCCCGTCTGGCAGGATCGGCCGTCAACCTGGGGTTGATCGGTCCCAACCCATACTTCGGCGCCGGGCTCCTCTCGGTCAGCCGCGCCCTCGCGGACTGGGGGCCAGATGCACCCTGAGGGGACCTCGAGAGGGCAGCCAGACGTGCTCGCCAGATGCATGCGTAGGAGCGTGGCCGCCTTCGTGCTGGCTCTGACCGCCTGCGGCATCCTCGCGCCGACGACATGTTCCGGGAAGGTCGTCGCTCCGGGTGAAAAGCCGCTGGCGGGCGTGGTGGTCTCTTCGTCGGACGGTTCGACCCTGACCGATGACTCGGGCGCATGGCAGCTCGCGACCGATGCGAAAACCCTGACCTTCCGGAAACCTGGCTACCAGGTGCAACAACTTCCCGTCCGGAGTTCCGTGGTGACGCTCTCGCCGTCCTCCCACCCGCTCCAGGTCGTGTTCGACGATCGCTGGGATGGACTGGCCTCGACCGGCCTGCAGCAGTGGCTGGCCCGGCAGGGCATGCAGGTGTACGACCTGAAGGCGGGAACCAACCCCGCCACGGCAGACGTGGTCGTCCTCTTGTCGCCGGCTTTCTTCACCCAGTCGCAGATATCCCCTTTGCTCTCGGCCGTTCGCTCGGGACAGACCCTCTTGCTGGCCGGGCAGTGGGGAGGCTACGCGGGTACGGACCTGGGAACCTTGAACACCCTGTCGGCAGGTACCGGAATCGAATTCGAGGGCTCCCTCGTGAGAGATCGCGCTGCGACCGATAGTGTCGACTCCTTCGTGCCCTCGATCCTGGAACCTGGGATCGCGTCGGCGAACGCCCCGGAGTTCTTCTCGGCCGGCGCCCTCGGCGTCGCCTCGCCCGCCCGCGTGCTGCTCCAGTCTGGCTCTCGCTCCTACCGCGTCAGCGCCTGGTCCGACGAGCCCCAGGACGTCGGGGCCGTCGCTCCCCTGGGGGCGGGCAAGATCATCGCGATATCGGACGCCGCGTGCTTCTCCGATCTGCTTGAAGATTCGGCGCAGCAACCTGGCTGGCAGATCGGCGGGAACGCCCAGCTGGCGCAAGCTCTCATCGACTACTGAAGATCGCCCGCTCGAGTCGACGCGGTCCGGGAAGTGAGGCCGTCGCGGCGGCGGTCGAAGGTTCGCCAGGATTCCGTTTTTGTGGCCGGCGGCTTGGTGCTCGATGTGGACTGGTACAATGAGCCCACTTCCGATGTCTCTGCCCGAGCAGACGCCGCGCGGACGGCACCTCACGTTCCCGCCCAACCCTCACCAGCGCCGGGTCGAGATCGCCTCGATCCTGGCCAAGTACGGCTGGGATATTCTGCTGTTCCGGCTGTCCCTGGTAGAGCTGCTGCCCGCAGGTCTCCGCCAGCGGATCCAGATGTCGTCGTTCCTCGCCCGGCGCGAACTCGAGGACGGCGAGCCCGATGCGGATCTGATCCTGCCGATGCCCAGCGTGTTCCGGCAGATCCTCGAGGAACTGGGCCCGACCTACGTGAAGCTCGGCCAGGTCCTCTCGACCCGCGCGGATCTCCTGCCACAGCCCTACATCGACGAGCTGTCGCGGTTGCAAGAGCAGGTGACTCCCGCGCCCTGGCAGGATATGGAGGGGGTGATCCTCGAGGAGTGGAACCAGCACCACCCGGATCAGCGCGCCGGCTCGGTCAACGAGATCTTCCCGGATTTCGACACGGTGCCGCTGGCCGCGGGGTCGCTCGGACAGGTGTACAAGGCCAAGATCCCGGCGGATCCGCGTGGAAACGGGGATGGCGCGCTCCGGGAGGTGATCGTCAAGGTCCAGCGTCCGGGGATCGACACGATGGTCGAGGCCGACATGGCCGTGCTCCTGGATTTTGCTCGCCTCATCACGGCGCGAACCAAGTGGGGCAAGTGGAACGACCTCGTCGGACTGGCCGAAGAATTTGCGACCATCCTGCGCAACGAGCTCGATTTCACCAAAGAGGCTTCCAATACCGAGGAAATCGGGGCCAGCCTCGCCCAGCAATACGGCGATCTGGTCAAGACGCCGCGAATCCACTGGGAGTACACGTCGCGGCGGATGCAGGCCCAGGAGTTCGTGCAAGGCTACAAGGTCTCGGCGCTCTTTCCGCGAAAGGATGGCCAGGGCTCGCCGCTGATCGAACTCAGCGTGGCCCAGCGCAAGCGCATCGCCGAGTCGCTGACGGTGTGTTTCCTGCGCCAGATCTTCGTGGACGGCTTCTTCCATGCGGATCCGCACCCCGGCAACGTCATGTTCCAGTTCCGGCGCGGCACGGATGCCATGCCGACGCTGGTCTTGATCGACTTCGGGATGGTCGGCCGCACGGATCCCCGGTCCCGGGAGATCCTCATCGACTTCTTCCTGGCGATGATCCAGTTCGACGCGGTGCGAGCCACCGAGCGCATCCTCGAATACGGCCACCCGCAAGGCCATGTCGACAAGCACCAGCTCGCCATCGAGCTCGACCACCTCCTCCGAGAATCCCTCGGCCGTCCGGTGGCCGAGGTCCAGATGGGCAAGCTGATGCAGCGCGTCCTGGACCTGATGCTCCGGTACAAGGTGAGGATGCCCACCAGCTTCCTCTTGATCAGCCGGGTTCTCGTCACCACCGAGGGGATATGCCGGCAGCTCGACAAGGAATACATGCTCATCTCGGTGGCCGAACCCTTCATCCGTAGCCTCATCCAGCGGCAATTCCGCTCCATCCTCGAGGGTCAGGAGTTGATGCGCCTGGCTCTCGACGTCAAGAACTTCGTCTGGCGAACGCCCCGGCGCCTGGACGACTTCATGGCCCAGCTCAACTCGGGCCAGGTGCGGATCGAGACGGATTTCCGCAACCTGCACCGGCTCGAGCGCACCCTGACGGTCGCGGGAAACAAGATCGCCTTCTCCCTCTTGACCGGCGCGCTCATGCTGGCGGGCGCGCTGATGATGCGGGTCGACCACGGGCCCTACCTGTGGGGTTTCCCGGCTCTCTCTTTCGTGGCGTTCGCCGTGGCGGGCATTCTCGGGGTCTGGCTCCTGATCTCGATCCTGCTCACTGGCCAGTTGCAATAGATTGACCCTGAATCGGATCGAACCCGGAGCGCCGTTCCGTAGCGAGGAAGAAATTTGAACACCCCCCAGATCTACCGAGCCCACGCCTATGTCGCCGGCCGCGTCCAGGGAGTCTGGTTCCGGCAGACCACCGCTGACCGGGCCCGGGAGCTCGGCGTCGGCGGGTGGGTGCGGAATCTTCCCGATGGCCGCGTGGAACTCCTGGCCGAGGGCTCGAGAGATCAGATCGAGGCGTTGCTGGCTTTTGCCCGGGTCGGGCCACCGCTGGCCCAGGTACAGGCGGTCGAGGCCGACTGGGAGACGGCCACGGGGGATTTCGCAGACTTCAAGGTGAGATAGATGTTGCCAGGCTCACCCTCGGGCCCGCGCGGCCCCGGCCCCACCCGAGGCCGGCCGGCCGAGCGTCCTCGAAGTATCGGTCGACCCGAAACCCGGGTTCCGGCCCGGGACCCGTCGGACACCATCGTCCAGACGATCTTGTTCGCCGGGTCGCGCGTCGATCCGAGCGGGCAGGAGCAGGCCTTCTTCAACCCGATGCAGGTGGTGCACGGCAAGACCTTTCCCGTACAGTTCGATCTCGTGATCCTGTCGGCGGTGCACGGTGCGCCCCGAGGCCAGGTCGGCTGCACTCACCGCCTGCTGGTGGAGGGTACCGAGGTCTATCGTTTCGACCACCCGCTCGCCGCCGTCCCTTACGACCAGACGGGCCTCTCGTTCCGCCTGGAGCTGCAGGCCCTCCAGATCCCCAAGCCCTGCACCTTGGTGATAAAGACCGAACTCACCAGCGGCGTGCGAGGTCAGGACGTGCCCCTGCGGGTAGTGGAGAGCGACAGCCTGCGGGCCAGGGGACTGCAGGCGCCTGGTTAGGCCGACCAGGCCTCTGGCGCTCACCAGAGGCTCATGTGGCGGTGAGTCAGGACCGGAGCCGCCGCAGGTCGACCGCCACCGGCCAG
>JAJYIO010000246.1 GCA_021790035.1 bacterium
ACCGTCGGCGGCACGTAGCCGTGGTCCATCCGGCGATAGTCGTAATCCCGCACCAGGTCGGCAGCATAACCGAGCCGGTGCGCCAACTCGCTGACGAACGACGAATTGGCGCAATCCATGGCCTCGACGGCGGCGGCCAGCTCGCGCAGGCGGTGCTTGAGTCCCCCGACGCTCATGGGCGACATGGCCCGCGGCAGCCGGCCGGTTCGCCTCGCGGGCCCGGCCCGGTGGACCGTCCGGGGCCACGTCCGCATCACGTGTGCCAGCTCCGAGGTCATCACCCGAGCAGCGGCGATCGTCCCCCAGTCGCCGCTCGGAAACTCCTGGAGTCGAAGATAGCTTCCGAGCGTCTCGCCCAGCTCCTGGTGTGCCGCCGCGAGGAGGTTTCGCTGCGGGATCACCGCCGGCAGGCGAAAGGGCCCGCGGGCGAGCTCGTCGAGCATGGAATCGTTCATGTGCGAAAGGGAGAAGAGGAAGATTCCCGCAGAACCGTGCGCCCTTGCGGCACGGATCTCGGCCAGCAGGTCGCGGCGCGGGTGCGCCATCTTGAAGACGCCAAGGATCGGATACATCAGGGTCTGGCGCCGGTCGTCGTCGGTCTCCTGGTCGATCCAGCGGCCGAGTTCGGTGGGATCGGTGCTGTAGAGCATCTCGGCGGTGAAGGTGGTCCAGTTGTTGTCCGCCCAGTTCCGCCAGTCCTGGAGCTTGGTCTGACGCGAGTACCACTCGTCTCGGAAGGTGGCCACGCCAAGCTCCATGGGACGCTTTTGCTGCGCCAGCAGGTCGTGGACCATCCGGACGGTGCGATCCACCTTGTCTTCCCGCCAGAGCTGGTAATCGCGGGCAAGTTCCGCAGACAGCCGGATATCCCCGGAGGCGTCGGACGAGGCGAACAGCCGACGCTGCTGGAAGTCGAGCTTCTCCAGGGCGAACATCGTGCGGCTGGTCCAGTCATCGGGCGTGCGCTCGTCGTACCGGATGTAGTCGAGAAAGACCCCGTCGACGTCATAGCGATGGACCAGCTCGGCGATCTCGTCGTGCACGAACTGGCGAGCCAGAGGGTTAGCCGGCGACATGAAGCGCGGCTTGACCGTGCCCTCGGCTCGCGACGCCAGATCGGGGTACCGCGACAGGACCGGATTGCCGTAGTCGTGGGTGGCGTCGTAGCTGCGGACGCGGAACGTCCAGACCCAGGGCACGACCTCCATTCCCCGGCGGTGCGCCTCCGAGATCAGGGCGGGCAGGATGTCGGGGGCCGCCGCGAAGGACGGATCGCGCTCCAGGATGGCCGAAGGATAGATCGCATATCCCCGCCGGATCACCTCGGGAAGCAAGAGGTTGAAATGGGCATCGGCCAGGCGATCGACGAGCTGGCGCACGGCGTCGGGCGTCTTGGGCAGGGAACCGGCGTCGAGCAAGATGCCACGCGCCTCTACGGTACGCGACGGAGTGAGCGCCAGCTCGCCCTCGTGCAGGCTGAACCCGGCCAGATCGGCCCATAGCTTGGCACCAGCGAGATCCTGGCCGACCTGGCGCAGGCGATCGGCCTCGGCCAGATACCGGCGGGCGAACACCTCGTCCTGCCGTACGCTCGCGAAGGGGACGTCCAGGGCGGCCTCGCGCGCATAGCGCAGATCGTGGTCCAGGGCGTCGGCGCGCGCCTTGAGCTCGCTCAGCCGATCCCCGAGGGCCCACCACGGCTCCACCGGGTTGGGCGGCGCCGGCGGCGCCGGGACGCTCTGCTCCTCGTCCGGAGGACCGTCGTACGGGGCCGGCAGCGGTTCGAGGCGCGCTCCTGGCATGGGCAGGTTCAGGGCCGGAAGATTGGCCCCGGCAACGGCGCTCACGCGGACCGGGCCGAGCGATCGGGCACGAGCCGCCGGAGACCCGGCGAAAAATGCCGCCAGCGCAACGATCAGCGCGGCGGTATGGGGCGATGAATGCCTCGACACCACTCGATTCGGACCTGGTAGGGACGACTCTAGCCTATGCGATATAGAGCCCCACGCGCCGTTACCGGACACACAGAGACTGTGAATCTTTCCAAAGCACGCCAGCTACCCGGTTAGCGCCGCCAGCCGGTGCGCGAACCGCATCCTTCCCGTGAAATTTTCGCCATCTCGACAGCCAGGCAGCGAAACCTGCCCTCGGCCGAGAGCAGCGCGGGAGGATCGAAGTTTCCGTCGGGTGGCAGCATGCCTGTCCAGATCCGGGAAACTTGTGGGTTGACTCGAGATCGCCAGCGCCCTTATCGTCGAGAGCAAGGAGCCGTTGCCCGTGGGTCCGGAGGAGCTAGCCCGGCCACCTTCGATGCGCTCCAGGTCCGATCCCGGGAGGCCAAGGTGCCCACCTCTCCTGACGATCCCGACGCGAGCCGGCCCCTTCACCTGATCATCGTGGACGGGCTCAACCCCCGCCTGCTCGATCAGGAGCTCGGGGCCCGCCGCCTGCCGGCGCTCGCCCACCTCATCTCGCGAGGGGTGCTCCTCGAGGCCACGTCGGTCTTCCCTACCGTGACCCCCACTTGCCTCGCGAGCCTGGCGACCGGGTGCACGCCGGACCAGCACGGCATCCACGGCATCGTGTGGTGGAATCTTCAGGAGGAGCGCTACGTCTCGTACTGGCCCTCCCCGCAGACGCTGCTGGCGGGGACCTTCGGGCAGGTCATGCGAGATATCCTGCAAAATCTCAACACGAGCCACCTGGCGCGATCGGCGACCACCGTGTTCGAGCGGCTCGAAGCCGCGGGGGTCGATTCGGCCTGCGTCAACTTCCCGATCAGCCGCGGCCCATATCAGCGCCGAGCCCACATTCCCCTGCTCATGGCGCTGCTGGGGTCCTTGCCGGCCAGGGTGGCAATGTCCGGGCCCCGCCGACATTACGCCGGCGATCTCCTGCGGCCCTCGCTCTCGCTGCCCCGCGGAGTCCTGGGCCGGTACGGGATCTCGGATGCCCGGGCCACCCGGTTCACGCGGCGGGTCGTCAAGCGTCACGAGGCTCGGTTCGTGCTGACGTACCTTCCCGACAACGATCTCTACTCGCACCGGTGGGGGCCGATGAACGTGGGCAGGGAACTTCACACCATCGATCGCCGCATCGGCCAGATGATGGCCTCCTACGGGTCTTTCGACGACGCCACGAACCAGGCGCGCTGGATCGTGATAGGCGACCACGCCCAGAGCGACGTCGGGGGATTCGACGGTTACAGCGTCAACGTTTACCGTGCCTTCCGCGACCTGCTGCCTGTCCCGTTCGGCCGCAAGGGGCTGCGCGGCGGGCCGTACGATCTCGCGATCTCCCCCAATGACCGCAGCGCCCTGATCACGACCCCGAACGCGCTGGCGCGCCAGCGTGCCATCGCCGAGCTGCTGCAGTGGCCGTCGGTCGACCGGCTCATCGGACGGGAATCCGAAGGCTGGTTCTGGGTGCAGGATCCCGCCACCCTCGGCTCGCTGCGGTTCAGGCACGGAGGCCCCTGGCAGGACGTGCGCGGCGGCAGGTGGGAGATCGAGGGCGATCCGGGGGTTCTCGATCTCCGGCAGGAGGGCTCCACCCTGCACGACGGCGTCTTTCCCGATGCGCTCTTCCGCATCGCCGGCTCGCCCCCGAGCTCCGACCTCATCGCCACGGCGCGCCCGGGCTGGGAGTTCTCGACAGGCTTCACGATGGGCCACGGCAACCACGGCTCGCTGCGCGCCGAGGACTCGATCACCGCGCTCATCTCGGCGGGGGTGACGTTTCCGGCTCACCCCCGCATCACGGACGTCCTGCCGGCCATCCTGGAGGCCTTCGGGCTGGAGCGGCCTGACTGCAGCGACGACGGCAGGCCCCGGGCAAGCCGGGTCAGGCCAGACGGAGAACCCTTGCAGCACCCGACGGTGCCCTGAAGACGCTCGGTTCGCAGGGATCAGCCCGCGTCAGCGGGAAGGACTGCCTCTGCGCGATCGCGTCCAGGTCGCCGGATCCGCGCCGTCAATAACAGCTATAGCCGTCGCGAGAGACGGTCAGCGACCCGTAGGGTCCGCTGTAAGACGTGTACGAACTGGAAGTGTCGGTGCAGCCGCTGCTGTAGTACCCGCTGGGCCCGCCGCCGTAGTAACTGTTGCCGTAGTAGTTATTGCCGTAGTAGTCGTTCCAGAGGTAGCCGTTATCTGGCTGTTGCCCGTACGACTGCGGCGTGGGCAGAGGAGCCGGGGTGGGGGTCGGATTGACCGGATCGGTCGCCGTGAGGGTCGTCGAACCGCTGGCGTTGACCGAGAGCGTGAAAGCCCCGGTAACGGCTCCGCCCGACGGCACCGAAACGAGGACCGTGACGGCGTAGTTGCCAGCCTGGGCGGGCGGGTTCCAGGAGATGGTCTGCCCCTGTGTCGCACTGAGCGTTCCGCCGGTCGCCGACCAGGCGTAGCCCGGCACGGCCGCACTATCGACGGCCTCGCACGTCAGGGCGATCGCCTGTCCAGGGCCCGTCACCGTCGTGGGGTTGGCCGCAAGCTTGATGATGCTGGGTACGTTGGTGGCCGGATTGGGCGTGGGCGTCGCATAGAGGGCCAAGGGGTCATTGCTAGACGAGTAATCGCTGGCCAGCGTGCCGCCCGAGCCGACCAGGCCCGGAGCGCCGGTGAGGACGCAACCAGCCACGAGCGGCAAGAGAGCCATCGCCAGGCCGACCTGCGGGCGCGAAAAAGGATGCACACGAGCCATGAGGACCGCCTCCGAAGAGCCGAGAGCATTATGACGTCTCGGCCAGGAATCCCGCACCGGCTTCGACCACGGAGGCAACGACCGACCTCCTGCACCCAAGACGAGAGCTGACGAGCCGGGGTTCCCCCCCTCCATGGCTAACTTACCCGCGGGCTCCATTTGCACGCGTCGGCCGAGCCACGTATAAGGAAGGGAACGGAGGATCGAAAGGCGCTGTCGAACAAACCGAGAACCGGCCCCCTCGGAGAGGGGCTACCCGCCCGGGTGCGCGGATTCTCCGAGGTCCTCTCCAACCGGGCGTTCCTCTCCCTGTGGCTCGC
>JAJYIO010000247.1 GCA_021790035.1 bacterium
ATGAAACGCTACCTGCTGAGCGGGGCTACGCAGCGGCTTGCCCGCAGCGGGGGGCGAGTTTCCCCCTAGGCGCGGGGGCGCTCACGCAAGCCGGGGTCGGGTCGATCTGAAACCGGTCTACACCGCCAGGCGGTGTGTGGGATCTGGATAGGCCGGGCTGAGGCTGCGCACCTGGCGGATGGATACGACGCCGTCCTGGCCCAGGGCCCGAGCCAGCGCACCCTTGGCGACGAATTCGAGCTCGTCGGGAGCCATGGGAACGCGGGCGTTGAGGATGAGGCGCGTGCTGCCGCCGGCGAACTTCGCCGCCCCCCGGATGGCCGGTGGCCGATCCGCCGAGACCAGGTTGGCGTGGCAGAACGTGTCCGCGTTCACCAGCGTGAGCTTGACGTGCGCCACCTCGAATCCACCCTCGCGAGCCGCATCGCCAAAGGGCTGCAGAACGGCGTCGACGACATCGCGGCTGGAAAACCCGCCAGGGACGTCGAGCTCGGCGGTCAGGTTGAGCCAGCCGAGCTCCGCCTCTCCGGCTGCGTAGCGGTCGTAGTCGATTTCCTCGAGGATCTGCGGATTGGCCTCGGTCCGGGGACCGCTCCCGAGAGCCCCGATCGCCTCGAGCCAGGTAGCGACCCCATCGCCCGTGAGTGCGGAGATGGCGAGCAGGCGTGCCTGCGGAGCCCGCTCCCGGAGCAAGGCCTCGAACGTGGCCAGCTCGCCCGGCTCCAGCAGATCGGTCTTGTTGAGGAGCACGATCTCGGCCTCCTGGAGCTGCTTGGCGAAGATGTAGACCACGTCGTCCGAGAATCCACGCTCGGACGGGGGCGCCAGCAACGCCTGGCGCAGCCGGCGCGGGTCCACCAGTACGGTGAACGGGGCGACGGTGAAGCGATCGCCGTGCAGACGCTGGAGAGGCGCGATGACCGTGGCCGAGACGTCCGTGCAGCTCCCGACCGGCTCGCCGAGGATCACGTCGGGATCGCGCTCTTTGATGAGGCGATCGGAAGCATCGAGAAGCTGGTCGAAGCGGCAGCAAAAACAGCCCCCGGCAACCTCCTCGACCGAGCCCCCGGCATCGGCGAGGATCTGGGTGTCCACGAGGTTCTCGGCCTGGTCGTTCGTGATCAGGCCGACGTTCCCTTGCGCTTCCAAGAGGAGTTCGGCGGCGCGCTTGAGCAGCGTCGTCTTGCCGGCCCCGAGGAATCCCCCGACGAAGACCAGATGGGTCTTGCGCATCTCGAATTCAAGCATCGTACGTCTCCTCTGGAGGGGCCTTCGGCGGGCATCGCAACCGAGCGCTGCCGGCCGGGTTGGCTCGGGTCCGGGGATTCGAGCGGGATCCGGTTGCGCGGCATGGCGACCGCACAAAAAGACCCGCTCGAATCGGGGACGACTTAACGTCCGGCAGCTGCGAGCTGTGGCTGGACCGGGGTGTCCGCCTCGATCTCGCCCGAGACGGCCATGGCGGCGATCGTCCCGTCGTTGACGGCAGTGGTCAGCTGGCGGTAGCGCTTGCTCCGGACGTCGCCGATGGCGAAGACGCCCGGGACGCTCGTGTGCATGGCGTCGTCGACCTTGACGTAGCCGAAGTTGTCGAGCTCGAACGCGTTGCCGAGACCCTCGAGGTTGGGCTGCATGCCGACGAAGATGAAGACGCCGTCGGTCGAAAGGACCTTGCGCTCGTGGGTCTTGAGATCCTCTACCTCGACGCGATTGACCGTCTCTTGACCCTCTGCCAGGAAGGCCCGGGGCTCGTGCTCCAGGATGAACTTGATCTTGTCGCTGGCGAAGGCCTTCTCCTGGGCGGTCTTGTTGGCCTGCAGGTGATCGAACTGGTGCACGATCGTGACCGTGCGGGCGAACTTGGTGATGAAGAGCGCCTCCTCGATGGCAGAGTTGCCGCCACCGATCACGATCACGTCCCGGTCCTGGTAGTACTTGGCGTCGCAAGTGGCGCAGTAGCTCAGACCGCGGCCCTTGTACTCACGCTCGCCCTCGATACCCAGCGGCCGGGGCGACGAGCCCGTGGCGACGATGATCCGCCGGGCGCGAATCGTCTCGAGGCCGTCGATCTCGATTTCCTTCCTGGGGAGGTCGATGCGGGTGATGTCGACCGCCTCGCGGAACTCGGCGCCGGCGTTCTTGGCTTGCCGCTGCATGTGGTCCGCCAGGGCCCAGCCGGGCTGGGGCTCGGGGAATCCGGGGAAGTTGGAGACCGTGTGCGTGATGGCGACGTTGCCACCCGCCATCTGGGTATCGACGACGATCGTGCGAAGCCGAGCCTGCGCCAGGTAGATCCCGGCCGTGAGCCCGGCGGGGCCGCCGCCGAGGATCAGTACGTCGCATTCCGTCTGGCGCGGCTGCCGGGTGGCCTTCAGGGCGGTGACCCGATCTGGAGGCAGAAGCCCGTCGAGATTGCGCTCGAGGTCGGCCCGCTTGATGCCGCCCGTGAGGAAATCGCCGGTCCTCTGTCCGCCGCGGTAGAACATCACGCTGGGTGAGGAGGTCACCCCGAGCTGGGTGGCGAGTTCCCGGTTGCCCTGCCGGAAGATCTTGACGAAGCGGATATCGTCGCCGTACATCTCGGCAGCCCCATCGTACTTGGTAGCCAGGGCCTCGCACGGCGCGCACTCGGTCGAGTAGAAATCCACCACCACGGGCTTGTCGCTCTTGAGCACCAGGTCGTCGAAGCGGCTGGCGTCGATCTCCATCAGCTTGTCGTTCATGACAGGATCCTTTCCTTGGCGCCGTACAGCGCGATTCCGAGTCCGAGCAGTTCACCGACCGGACGGCAATCCGGCTCGGAGACCCTGCCAGTGCGATTCTTGGCCACCGCCCCGCAGCCACCGCCGCAGGCGAGTTGCAGGTTGCAGGTGGAGCAAGCCGAGATGGCGAGCACGTCGCGATCTTCCCAGGCCGCGATGGCCGCCAGGTCCAGCGAGACCTCGGGATAGAAGGTCCCCAGGGACTCCCCGGCCTTGCCAACCGTGGCCGTGCACGAATAGATCTGGCCGGTGTAATCGAAGGCCCACTCCGTCTTGGTGGCCGGGCAGCTGTCGAAGAGGGGCTCCGGGAGCTCGCCGTTGTCGAAGAGGAATCGGGCCAGGCTGAAGGCGGGACGGTGGAAATCGAGGACTGCCGGGTGCTTGCCGATGAGATCGTAGAGCGCCTGATAGAGCTCGATCCGCGAGTAGAGCTGGCCGGGCGCACCGTAGCAGTGGTGCAACTCGTAGTTGCGCCCGAGCTGGGTCTTGAAGAGCGGATGGCCGATCCAGCCATGCTCCCGGGCAATCTCGGCAAGGGCCGGAAGCGCGTCGAGATTTTGCCGGTCGACGACGGCGCGGAGATTGACGGGGAGCCCCTGCTCGAGGGCAGCGTCGATGCCACGGACGGTCGATCGGAAGCTCCCGGTCCCGCCCCGCAGCGGCCGCCGGCCGTCGTGCACCGCCTCGGGACCGTCCAGGGTGATCTGGAGCTCGCGGATGTGCGCCTCGCCGAGCAGTGGCAGGTAGCTCTCGAGTTCGTGGCCGTTGGTCACGATCGCCAGATCCAGTCCGGCGGATGCAGCCCCCCGGACCACGCTCTCGATGCTCTGGCGCTGCGCCGGGCCCGAAAGCAACGGTTCGCCACCAAAGAGCGTGAGATACTTGCGGCGCCCGGCAAACGCGGTGCGGATGTGAGCGAAGAACGCATCGACGACGGCCGGGTCGAGCGCCTTCCGGGGGGGCTCGTAGGAGGCCTGATAACAGTAACTGCAGGCGAAGTTACAGGCGTACCAGGGGGCGAAGAACAGCTGGACCTCGTCCTTCTGGCGAGCCTCCAGCGCGTCGAGGTAAGCCTGGCGAAACCGCTTGCGCTCCTCGTCAGGCTCCACCAGGTAACCCTTGCCCGCCCAGGCGGTCGCATCGGCGATCGTGCCGCTGCGCAGCGCCTCGGCTTCTTCGGCGGACAGGATGTCTGCCTGCCTCGAAAGGGGGTTCACGATGAACCAGCTGGGGGATCCCGGAACCGGACCGACGATGTTGTGGCGGGACGGTTCGAGAGCCGCGGTTTCGCCAGGCTTGACCATCATCGGAACGGCCTAATCGTGGCAGCCAGCCACGGCCCGGGACTGCTTGGCGCAGCACTGAGCCAGAGCCGCGGCCTGCGGTTGCCCGGCAGTCGCGCCCGACGCCTTGATGAGTGATTGCATGGACGGTACCTCCTTTTCTGTTGAGACTAGAGCGCGCGACGCACGCTCCTCACGCGCTAGCACGTGACTGAGAAGCCGGAATTCCGGCCGTGACGCAAGGTGGTTTCAGATGAAAGCTGGTGGTCGAACGAGGTCCGGACGAACCTCCCTCGGCCAGAGCGATCCGCTGCTAGGACTTCGGCTTGAATCCCCTCAGGGTGATGCTGACGCACTGGATCTTCCCCTTGGCATACGGAGCGCTCTCCTCCAGAACCTGCACGCCGGGGAAACCGGCCTGTTCCAGGGTGGCCATGTACATGGGGCGGGTGACCGCGCCCGCCCAGCACTCCGCGACGGCCAGGGGATCGTTCCGGTACGGCTCCGGAACTTCCTGCGTGGAGTAGATATCGCTCACGACGAACCGGCCACCGGGTTTGAGGAGCCGGAAGAGCTCCCGCCAGACGGCCAGCTTGTCGCCGGCATGGTTGATGGTGCAGTTGGAAATGATGAGGTCGAGGCTCTCGGACGGCAGGTCGATCGCCGAAAGGTCGGCCTGCAGGAACTTGACGTTCTCGACCCCCAGCTTGGCCGCCGTCCGGCGCGCGGTGTCGAGCATGGCCGGCGTGAGATCCACGCCGAAGGCGAATCCAGAACTCCCGACGATCTCGGCCAGCCGCAGGACGTCCTGCCCCCGGCCGCTCCCGAGATCCAGGCATACCTCCCCCGGTTGTGGCTCGGCCAGGATGATGGCGCCACCGCAGCTCAAGCAGCACGATCCTTCCGCCAGCTCGCCATAACGCTCGTTGATGGCGATCTCGAGA
>JAJYIO010000248.1 GCA_021790035.1 bacterium
CTCCGTTCCGAACTCACCGCAGCGCGGGAGGAACTCTTCCGTCTCCGGTTCCAGGCTGCGATTCGCCAGCTGGAGAACACCAGCAAGATCGGTGAGGTCAAGAACCGGATCTCCCAGATCAGCACCGCATTGCGCCAGCACGAGCTTGGCCTGGCGGCCAAGGCCTAGCGAGCGACCGCCGGTTGTGCCCCCAAGGCCCGGCAGAAGCGGTCGTTACTAGAGATTGAGAGAGCAAATGCCAGCTAGAGAGATCCTGGGAAAGGTTACCAGCGACAAGATGGACAAGACCATCGTCGTCGCGGTGGAAGAGCGCCGTCCGCACACGCGCTACGGCAAGATCGTGCGCCAGACCGTCAAGTTCAAGGCGCATGACGAGGAAAACGCCGCTCGCATCGGCGATGTCGTTCGCATCCGGGAATCGCGCCCGTTGTCGGCCGACAAGCGCTGGAGCATGGTCGAGATCGTGGAGAGAGCGCAATGATCATGGCGCAGACCCGCCTTCAGGTGGCGGATAACACGGGCGCCCGGGAGCTGATGTGCATCCGGGTGATGGGCGGTTCCAACCGCCGCTACGCCAACATCGGCGATATCATCGTGGCCGTCGTCAAGGAGGCCGCGCCGAACATGCCGGTGAAGAAGTCCGAGGTGGTCAAGGCCGTCGTCGTGCGGACCAAGCACGGCGTGCGCCGGGCGGATGGCAGCTACCTGAAGTTCGACGAGAACGCAGCTGTCATCATCACCAAGGATAACAACCCGCGCGGGACCCGCGTCTTTGGTCCCATCGCTCGCGAGCTCAGGGACAAGAACTTCATGAAGATCATTTCCCTGGCCCCCGAAGTCATCTAGAGCAAGTAAGGATACCAGCCGTATGCATCTCAAAAAGGGAGACACGGTGATGGTCCTCTCCGGAAGGGAGCAGGATCGCGGCAAGACCGGCGAGGTCGAGCGCGTCCTGATCAAAGAAGGAAAGGCCATCGTCACCGGCATCAATGTCAAGGTCCGGCACACGAAGCCGAGCATGGCCAATCCGCAGGGCGGACGCATCGAGCGTCCCGCTCCCCTGGCGGCCAGCAAGCTGATGGTCATCTGCCCCGCCTGCCAGAAGCCCACGCGCATCAAGCACGTGATGGTCGAAGGCCGGAGCGTTCGCGCCTGCAAGAAGTGCAGCGAGCAGATCCTCACCAAGTACAAGACCGAGTAGGAGGACTGCAATGCCGCGTTTGAAAGATCGTTACGACAAGGAAGTGGCTCCGGCCCTCCACAAGGAATTCAACTACGCCAACGCGATGGCCGTGCCTCGCGTGGTCAAGGTGATCGTCAACATGGGCCTGGGCGAGGCCATCTCGAACCCCAAGGCCGTGGACGCCGCGGTCAACGACCTGACCCAGATCGCCGGCCAGAAGCCGGTGGTGACCAAGGCCAAGAAGTCCATCGCCACCTTCAAGGTGCGCGCCGGAATGAACATCGGCGCCTGCGTGACCCTGCGTGGCGCTCGGATGTGGGAGTTCCTCGACAAGTTCATGAACCTGGCGCTCCCCCGCATCCGCGACTTTCGGGGCGTCAACCCCAAGAGCTTCGACGGCCGCGGCAATTACTCGCTCGGCGTCAAGGAGCAGTTGATCTTCCCCGAGATCGACTACGACAAGGTCGATCGAATCCGTGGAATGGACATCACCATCGTGACCACGGCCCGCACGGACGAGGAGGGGCGCAGCCTGCTCAAGGGCCTGGGAATGCCCTTCCAGACCGCCCAGCAGCGCGCTGCGACGCAGGAGGTTGCCAGCTAATGGCCAAGACATCGCTCATCATCAAGTCGCACCGCAAGCCCAAGTTCGGGGTTCGGCGCTACAACCGCTGCCAGCGTTGCGGTCGTCCTCGCAGCTACTATCGCGATTTCGGCATCTGCCGCATTTGCTTGCGCGTGATGGCGCACCGGGGAGAACTTCCCGGCGTCGCCAAGTCGAGCTGGTAGGGGGGAGAGAAGACAATGCCTGTCACCGATCCTATCGCCGATATGCTCACCCGGATCCGGAACGCCAACACGGCGTTCAAGCCGGAGACCGAGATCCCGCATTCCAAGCTCAAGGCCGAGATCGCTCGCGTGCTGGTCGAGGAGGGCTACCTCTCTTCTACCGAGGATACGCAGGATGACGACGGCCATCCCCGGATCAAGATCGTCCTCAAGTACGGTGGCGACAAGCGTCGCAGCCGGGTCATCACCGGCATTCGCCGCGTGTCCCGGCCAGGCCTGCGCGTATACAAGGGCCGCGGTGAGCTGCCCCGCGTGCTGGGCGGCCTCGGTATCGCCATCGTCAGTACCCCCAAGGGCATCATGACCGACCGCGCGGCCCGCAAGGCCGGCATGGGCGGCGAAGTCCTCGCGTACGTCTGGTAAGGGAGCGCGAACATGAGTCGAATCGGAAAGCTCCCCGTCAACCTTCCGGGCGGCGTCACCGTCACGATCGACGGCAACACCGTCACGGTGAAGGGCCCCAAAGGCACCCTGTCGCGTACCCTGCGCCCCGAGATCTCGGTCGAGCAGAGGGACGGCAAGCTGTTTGTCCTGCGCTCGAGCGAGGAGCGGATGGATCGCAGCCTGCACGGCCTGTCGCGGACCCTCGTGGCCAACATGGTCGAGGGCGTCACCAACGGCTTCAGCAAGACCCTCGAGATCGTGGGCGTCGGCTATCGTCCGGCGCTCCAGGGCAAGAAGCTCGTGTTGAGCCTCGGCTACAGTCACCCGATCGAGATCGACCCGCCTGCTGGCATCGAGTTCACCATCGAGGAGCGCGCCAACCGCATCCAGGTCAAGGGTATCGACAAGCAGCTCGTAGGTGACGTCGCCGCCGAGATCCGCTTCAAGCGGCCGCCCGAGCCGTACAAGGGCAAGGGCGTCAAGTATCAGGGCGAGGTCATCCGGCGCAAGGTCGGCAAGGCCGGCGGCAAGAAGAAGTAGGTATCGCGATGATCACCAAGAAAATCCGCAAGGACGAACAGGCCAAGCGGCACCGCCGCCTGCGCCTCAAGCTCTCCGGCACCGCCGAGAAGCCGCGGCTGGCGATCTTCCGTTCCCAGCAGCACATCTACGCCCAGGTCATCGACGACGTCGCCCAGCGCACGCTGGTCGCCGCCTCGTCGGTGGAGCTGGTCAAAGGCGGGCAGCTTCCCAAGGGCTGCAACGTCGAAGCCGCGAGCGCCGTTGGCGAGTCGATCGCCAAGAAGGCTCTCGAGCAGGGCATCAAGACCGTGGTATACGACCGCGGCGGGTTCCTCTATCACGGGCGCGTGGCCAAGCTGGCCGACAAGGCCCGTGAAGCCGGACTGGAGTTCTAGACCATGGAAAGACGTGCAGATTCTCGCGGTCCGCGCCGCGATCGCGGCGATCGCCGCCGCTCCGAGGGCGAGGTCGAATCCGAATGGATGGAGAAGGTCGTCCAGATCCGCCGCGTGACGAAGGTCGTCAAGGGCGGTAAGAAGCTCTCCTTCCGCGCCGTCGTCGTGGTCGGCAACGGCAAGGGCAGTGTCGGCGTGGGTGTCGGCAAGGCCGCGGACGTCGTGTCGGCCATCCAGAAGGCGGCCACGGATGCCCGCAAGTCCCTCATCTCGGTGACGATGCTCGAGACCAGCATCCCTCATTTGATCATCGGCGAGGCGGGCGCCAGCAACGTCCTGCTCAAGCCGGCCTCCAAGGGAACCGGCGTCATCGCCGGTGGATCCGTGCGGACCGTGCTCGAACTCGCGGGGATCAAGGACATCCTGTCCAAGGCCCTCGGCGCTTCGAGCCCGCTCAACAACGCCCGGGCCACCCTCGATGCGCTCAGCAGGCTTCATCGCGCCGAGGATGTCGCCGCCCAGCGCGGGATCCCGGTCGAGCGGCTCGTGAGGGTCCGGGCATGAGCGACAACACCGAAAAGATGCTGACCATCACGCTGCGAAAGAGTACGGCCTCCTTCCCCAAGGATCAAAAGGCCGCCGCCAAGCAGCTCCGGCTCACCAAGCTCAACCGGTCTGAAAAATGGCCGGATACGCCCAGCGTCCGGGGCCAGATCCGCAAGATCGCCCACCTGGTCGAGGTGCAGGAAGGTTAATCGACATGGAACTTAGCGACCTGCGCCCCGCAGACGGGGCGACCAAGAAACCCAAGCGCGTGGGCCGGGGATTCGGCTCGGGCCACGGCAAGACCGCTACCCGGGGCTACAACGGCCAGGGCCAGAGGTCGGGCGAGAGCAAGAAGATCGGTTTCGAAGGCGGACAGATGCCGTTGTTCCGGCGGACGCCCAAGAAGCACCACTTCCAGCGGCCCGAGCGCTACCTGTCCGAGTTCGAGGTGGTCAACGTCGGCCAGCTGAGCGAGCTCTTCAGCGGCGACGTGCCAGTCACGGCCGACAGCATGGCCGAGCTCGGCCTGGTGCGTAGCTCCAAGGTCGAGGATGCCGAGGGCAACGTGATCCTCATCCTCAAGCCGAGGTACGCGGGTGTCCGCGTCCTGGGCGAGGGCGAGGTCACCAAGAAGCTCGAGGTTCACGCACACCACTTCTCGGCCTCGGCCAAGGCCAAGATCGAGGCCGCTGGCGGCACCTGCGTGATGGTCGGCGAGACCGAGGGCGAGTAGCCGATCCTCGAGGTAACCGAACTCACACCCGGCCCAGCCAGGCGGCCCTGAAACCCGCGTTTCGTCCGCCGTGCCTGGCGCCCGATACAGGTAAATGATCCAGGTGGGTTGCGGGGGGACAGATTCCCCACGCATCCCACCTGAATCATATGTGAGTCACCCACTGTCTGCGTCGACACCCTCGAATGAAACGCTACCTGCCGAGCGGGGCTACACAGCAGATCCCGCAGCGGGGGGTAGTTTGCGGGGGGCAAGGCCCCCTGCAAGTCACCGCCCCGAAGGGGAGGTTCCCACCTGCCGAGCGGGGCTACGCAGCAGATCCCGCAGCGGGGGGGTAGTTTGCGGGGGGCAAGGCCCCCTGCAAGTCACCGCCC
>JAJYIO010000249.1 GCA_021790035.1 bacterium
GCCCAGCATCATGATGTCGACCTGCCCCTCTCGCGAGTACTTGATGGCGTTCTCCACCAGGTTGTACAGGACGATCTCGAGTGCCGACGGATCGGCCTCGACGGCGAGTTCTGGCATCATGACGCGCAGGGTGTCTTCCGCCAGGCCATAGCGTCGCCGCGCCAGCGCGACCACGCTCGTGACCAGCGGCGCGAGTTCGATGCGCTCCACGCGATACTCGCGCCCGCGGTGCTCGGCCCGGCCCGCCTCGAGAAGGCGTTCCACCAGCCCCTGCAGCCGCTCGACGTCATCGGTCATGAGGGCGTGGAATTCCTGGACCTTGTCGGGCGTCAAGTTGCGCATGCGCAGCGTATCGAGGTGGAGCTTGAGACTGGTCAGCGGGCTCCGGAGCTCGTGGCTCACCGCGTCGAGGAAGTTGGTCTGCACCTGGTTGTCACGGATGAGGCGAGCCTGGCCCACGATGAACAGGATCAAACCGGTGATGACCAGGCCGAACAGGACTCCGCCCCCGATGACGAGAAACCATTGCCCGACGCCCAGTCCGCCCGCCTGCCGCAGGCTGTACGACACGACGGTGAGGATCCAGCCGACCGTCAACGCCAGGACGATGACCACCAGGGTCACGCCCATCGCGATGTAGGGTCCAATCGACTGCGGTCGCGAGCGCGCCATCAGGCGCCCAACCTATCGCAGCCGGGGTCGATCGCGCAAGGGCATCGTGGCATGAAGGACCGGCGCCGCTGCCACCCTCCTTGAGAAGCGCCGCCAGCTCCTGATACGCTTTGCGGCGATCCCGCCCTTCCAGGAGTTCCGCCCGTGCGCCGCCTTGCCACTGCCATCGCCCTCCTCTCGCTGGCCACCGCGCAGAGCGCGCTCGCGAGTCCAGACGGGGCGCCCGACCGGACCCTTGACGGCCTGGCACGCTGGGGTCTCGATCTCGGGGGGCCAGGCGCGGCGAGCGTCGCCCTGCACCTGGCCAGCGGGCGCGAGCTGACGGGCAGCCTCGATCCCGCTGGCAACCAGACCGGGGGCCAGGGTGCGGGGATGTTCGTGGCCTCGCGCTACGACCTCACCGGCCCCGTGGACCGGATCGCCACGGCCTCCCTGACGCTCACCAGCTACCCGGCCCAGCAGGTCACGGTCGCGGCGCTGGACTACGACGGGCCAGCGCTGGCGGCACGAGACGCCATCGCCCTGCGCCTGCACCTGCCCGGTTACTCACGCGGGATGGCCATCCACCCCGTGGCACCCGGGTATGCGGCTCCGATCTGGGCCTCGGATTACCGGAGCCTGCCATCCAGCAATCTCATGCTGCTCTGGCAGCGCTCCCACCGCGTCGAGTACCAGCTACTGGCGCCCCTGGCCGGTGGGGGGATGGTCGGCTCGGTGGGAGTGCGAGGCTACCGGTTCGGCGTGACGATGAGCGCGGACGCCACCACCCTCGGGCGTCACGTGCCACTTTTCGTCTTCGCCACCGGCTTGTCGCCCTACCAGCTCGCTCGCAAGGCTTACCGGATCGCGTTCCGGGACGCGGGCTTCCATGGCAGGCTGCGCTGGGAGAAGGGCTATCCCGACGCCTTCACGCGCCTGGGCTGGAGCTCGGCGCCGGCCTATGCGGACGTTACCGCGGCCGATGCCGTGGACGCAGCGCGCTCTTTTCGCTCGCGCGGCTTGCCTCTGGGGTTCGTCCTCCTCGACGACGGCTGGCTGACCGTGAACGACGGGCGCCTGGCAGGGTTCGAGGCCTCGCGGTCGCGATTCCCCGGCGGTTTGCCGGGTCTGGTCCGCAAGCTCCGCATCGCGCTCAAGGTTCGCGACGTCGGGGTCTGGCACCCGCTCGCCGGCTACCTGAACGGCGTCGATCCACGGTCTGCGATCGGAAAGGCACATTCCCTGCTGGCGGCCAACCACGGCGCCTACCTGCCCGATCCGCAGGGCGACGCGAATTTCTTTGACGCCTGGTACACCCTGCTGGGCCGAGAGGGTGTGGATTTCGTCAAGGTAGACGATCAAGGCGACCTGGCGAGCCTCACGTCCGGCGTGATGCCGCTGTTTGACGCGGGACAGGGCGAACTCCGCAACCTCGAGGCGGCGGCCGTTCGCCATTTCGGTCGACTGGGTGGCGTCAACATGCTCTGTGGCGGCGGGCTCGCCCTCGAGGCCGCCTACAACTGGCACTACGCCGATCTCGCCCGGGTCAGCGAACCGCTCCGGCCAGGAACCGCGGAAACGGCCAAGGATCGAATCCTTCAGGACGTCTTCGATTCGTACTGGCTGTCGAGCTTCGCCTATCCGGATTACGGGAGCTTCCGGTCGGCCGCTCCGGAGTCACGCTACGAGGCGATCGCCCACGCCATCAGCGGAGGTCCCGCCTATACCTCGGACGTGCCGGGCACCGAGAACGTCCCGCTCTTGCGCAGCTTGACGCTGGCCGACGGCACCGTCCTGCGCGTCGACGAGCCCGGCTTGCCGGCGCGAGACAGCCTGCTGTCCGATCCGGCCCTGACCGCAGCTCCCCTCCTGGTCTGGAGCCAGGTCCGCCGGCCTGGACAGACCTGCGGCATGGTGGCGGCCTTCAACGTCGACAAGGGACTCTGGCGCGAAGACGGCGCCGTGAAGCCAGCCGATGTCGACTCGCTGGCATACTCGCAGCAGCTAGACCGGTTTGCGGTATACGACGCCAACGCGCGCACGGTGTCCGAGGTCAAGGGGCCAACCTCCGAGACCAAGTTCTGGCTACCTGAGATCGGGGCGGACCTGTTCACGATCGCCCCCATCTACTCGGGCGCGGCATGCCTCGGTCTGCTCGACAAGCTCATCGGCCCTGCTGCCATCGTCGACGTCACCCACCCGGCCGGTGGGATCGCGGCGACCTTGCTGCAAGGCGGGGATGTCGGCTTCTATCTCCAGAACCCGCCAGCAGCGGTCCTGGTCGAGGGCAAGCCGATCCCGGATTCGGCATTCCGGTATGGCGACCATCTCCTGGTGATCCCGGCGATGAGCTTCGAGCACCTGTCCGGACCCGTCCACGTCAGGGTAAACTTCTAGGGAATCGCTCCATCGGGCCATCAAGACAACCGGGCCCGGACGACCGCCTTGCCGCCTGCTGGTCCCGCCTGGCCTGCTTGCGGGCGACGAGTTCGGCGGACCCGTGATCGAGAGGACGCAGCTTTGCACGTGCAATGGATCGACTACGCCGTCCTGGCCGTCTATACGGCGTTCGTGCTGGGCATCGGGCTCGTGCTGCGCAAGAGCGTCCACAACTCGGATGACTTCTTCGGGTCGGGAAGGCGCATCCCGGGCTGGGTGACCGGCCTCGCTTTCCTGTCGGCCAATCTCGGGGCTCTCGAGGTGATGGGAATGGCCGCGAACGGCGCCAAGTACGGCGTACTTACCGCGCACTTCTACTGGATCGGAGCGATCCCGGCGATGGTGTTCGTCGGCGTGTTCATGATGCCGTTTTACTACGGCAGCAAGGCCCGCAGCGTCCCCGAATATCTCAAGCTCCGCTTCGACGAGAAGACCCGGGCCCTGAACGCCATTTCCTTCGCCTTCATGACCGTCCTGGCCTCCGGAATCAACATGTTCGCGATGGCCAAGGTCTTCCAGTTGCTGCTGGGGTGGTCGATGGACGCCAGCATCCTCATCTCGGCGCTGGTCGTCCTCGGCTACACCGTACTCGGCGGCCTGTCCTCCTCGATCTACAACGAGGTCCTCCAGTTCTTCCTCATCTGCTTCGGCTTTGCTCCACTGGTGGCGATCGGGCTTCACGATGTCGGAGGCTGGCAGGGCCTGGTGGCCAGGATGCCGCCGGGCTTTTCACACGCCTGGGCCGGCCTCGGTTCGGCGTCGAGCAACCCGATGGGCGTCGAATGGCTCGGAATGGCGATGGGCCTCGGTTTTGTCCTGTCGTTCGGCTACTGGTGCACGGACTTCCTCGTCGTCCAGCGGGCCCTGGCCGCCGAGGACATGAACGCGGCGCGCAACACCCCTCTCATCGCCGCACTGCCCAAAACCCTCTTCCCCTTTCTGGTGATCGCACCCGGCCTGATCGCCATCGCCCTCACCCTGCATCCCCTGGCGGGCACCGCGCCGCTGCTGCAGAAGCTTCCAGACGGCACCTACGACTACAACAACGCCTTGCCGCTGCTGCTCGAGCGCTATTACCCCTCGGGCATGCTGGGCGTGGGCCTGACCGCGCTCCTGGCGTCCTTCATGAGCGGCATGGCCGGCAATGTGACGGCCTTCAACACGGTCTGGACCTACGACCTCTACCAGGCCTACATCCGCAGGGACAGATCGGACGCCCACTATCTGAAAATGGGTCGATTCGCCACTGTCGGCGGTATCGCGCTCTCGGTCGGTGCGGCGTATCTGGCGATGCACTACAACAACATCATGGATTACATGCAGCTGCTGTTCAGCTTCTTCAACGCGCCGCTTTTCGGCATCTTCCTGCTCGGCATGTTCTGGAAGCGCACGACCGGCCATGGAGCCTTCTGGGGCCTGCTGGCCGGAACCGTGGCGGCCTTTGGCCATTACATCTTGACCCAGATGGGCGTTCTTCACTATCCCAGCGACATGGCCGCCAACTTCTACCAGGCGATCTACGCATTTTCGGTCTGCTTCTTCGCCGGCATCGTCATCAGCATCGCAACCCGAGCGCGCCCGGACTCGGAGCTCGAGGGACTGGTATACAGCTTGACCCCGCGAATCCAAGACGACCGCGCCCCCTGGTATCGCCGGCCGGCGATCCTCGGAGCCGGCGTGCTGGCCCTTGCCCTGATCCTCAACATCATCTTCTGGTGAGTCCCCCACCGGCTGCGCCGACAGCGTCGAACGAAACGCCACCTGCCGAGCGGGGCTACGCAGCAGCTTGCCCGCAGCGGGGGGTAGTTTGCGGGGGGCAAGGCCCCCTGCAAGTCACTGCCCCGAA
>JAJYIO010000250.1:0-2640 GCA_021790035.1 bacterium
AGGCCGGAAGGCCTCGAGGGTCTACCTGCTGCGGCCGCTCGAGGCGACGAGGCCGACGCCCGCGCCGATGGTGCAGTTCCCGGTGGTCGAGCCGCAACCGGCGGCGGCCTGGGGAATATCATGAACGCCCCGGCGATCGTGGCCGCGCTGGCGGCGCGCGGTATCGTGCTCGAGGCCCGCGACGGGATGATCGGTTCGCAACGCGCGGCCGAGCTGACGGCGGCCGAGCGTGAGGCCGTACGGGCGGTCAAGCCGGAGCTGCTGGCCTACCTGGCGCTACCGAGCCCGCCTACGCCCGCGCTGGACCCGCGCCAGCTGCACGCGGCCGAGGGACTCCGGCACCTGGCCGCCAGCGGCGCCCTCGAGCACGAGCAGCGGCGGGCGACGATCGAGCTACCCAACGGCCAGCGGGTCCGGGTGCTACCCGCTGGTGCCGAGCACGACCGGCCGGGACTGCTGCATCTGACCTGGGCCGAGCTTGGAGCCGACCCGCTCGAGGCGCTGGCCCGGGTCACGACGGTGACCGAGGCGCTGGCCGTATTCGGCGGCCGACTGATCGATGGCACCGAGCCGGCACGGCTGGGAGGTGCACGGTGACGCCGCACGTTGGCCAGGACGGGCCCGCGGTTGCGGGGTGGTGGGAACGCCCGAGGCCGGCGGGGCGGTTCCTGGTGGCCGGCAGGGCGGCCCACACGGGCACGACCCCCCCAGGGGTCGCGGGTCCTTCCGGCAGGTGATTTGCGCGGGCGTTTGCGGGCGCGCTGTTCCGCTAGCGCCAACAGCTACATGAGGGTTACTACGATGCCAACACACGCTGAATTTGCCAAGCACATGGGGATCTCGAGGCCGCGGGTCACCGAGATGGTGGGCATGGGGATCCTGCCCAAGGGCGGCACGCTGGATGAGTGGCGGATCGCCGCGTACCAGCACGCGACGGCTACGAAGGCGGGATGGGCAACCGCCAGCGGCGACCTCGAGGCCGAGAAGACCAGGCTCACCAAGGCGCAAGCCGACAAGACGGAGCTTGAGGTGGCGGCCCTCGAAGGGAAGCTGATCCCGTTTGAGGACTACGAGCGCGAGCTGGGCGACCTGGTGATGTCGGCCAGGGCCAAGCTGCTGGCGCTCCCGGGCAAGCTGGCGATGGCCGCCATGGGAGCGGCCAGCATCCAAGAGGCCGAGCTGGCGGCCAAAAAGCTGATCTACGAGGCGCTGAATGAGCTGGCCGCTGGCGCCGGTGACGACGACGGGCACGACCAGGCGGAGCCCGACCCCGAGCCGGCGCCGACCAGGCCGGCCCGTGCGCGGTCGACCAGGCGCAAGAAGGGCGGGTGAGAGTACCCGGCGCCAGACACCGACCAGGGCCCCCGAGAGTAGCTCGAGGGCCCTTCCTGCTGGCCGCTGGCCCGCCAGGTGGCCGAGACGACCCCGGCAACCCCGGCCGAGGCCCGGCGGGCGGCCCGTGGCGGTGGCCGGTGGAGCGCGACCTGGCCGACGGCCGCGACGATGATCCCGCTTGCTGAAGTGTGTACGAATAGAGTAACATCGCAATCTAAGGAGGTAACAATGACCCCGAGAGGCGGAATGCGCCCAAACGCCGGCCGCAAACCTGGCGACCCAGCGGCCAAGCGGGCCCGGATCGCACACACGATCCCGCCCGACCTGCTGGCCTGGCTGACCCGGCGGGCGGTGAGGCGGCGGCTGTCGAGGAGCGAGGCCCTGACCGAGATCCTCGAGGAAGCCCGCGCCAACGACCCCGACCAGGCCCACGACGCCGGCACCGACGGCGACCAGTAACCCACGACCCGGCCGGGACGGTGCACCCCGGCCAAGCGCGAGGGCGCCACGGCGGCAACCGCGACGCCCTCAATGTCCCGCACACTTACAGGAGGCAGAACATGACCAGTATCACCAAGATGGCCGACGCCGGCAACGACACCCGGCGCGTGCTCGAGCTGAAGACCGTGGCCCTCGAGGCGCTGACCCGCGGCGACCTGGCCGCGGCGGTCCGCACCCTGACCGAGGCGATCGAGGCGCTGGCAACCCCGCGGCGGCTGGCGATCTTCGACGCCCGCGGCAACGAGCGGATCATCCTGGGCGGCGCCAACGGTGGCCAGGCCCGGATCGACCTGTTGCGGTTCGACGGCGAGGAGGGCGCAAGGCTCGAGGTGACCGACGGTGAGGACGGAACGCTGCTCTATCTGCAGGCGCACGACACGGCGGCCGAGATCGAGATGCACGTGTATCCCGACGGTGAAAGCCAGATCCAATGTCACCGAATGGCCGGCGGCAACCTGATCATCGGCGTGGACGCCGACGGCACGGTGAAGGGCTGACGCCATGAGCACGACCGACAACGACCTGGCGCCGGCTACGGACGCCCTGACTGGCGAGGCGGCGCAGGCCTGGGCCGAGTTGGTGCCGGCACCCTGGCTCCGTGACCGGCTCGAGCGCGACAACGACCAGCACCCGGCTACGGCCGGCGACCTTGCAGAGCTGGACCACCTGGCGGCCGAGGTTGACCCGGCGGGCTACGTGGCCGTCCCGCTGGCTGGCCCCTACATCGAGGGCGAGATCGAGCTTGAGTACATTCCCCCGGCTGGCCCGGCTGGCCCGGCTGGCGAGGGCTGACGCGACCAGCGG
>JAJYIO010000250.1:2650-4911 GCA_021790035.1 bacterium
ACGAGCCCGCGTAGGATGGCCAGGAAGGCCCCTGAAAGGTTGCCGGTGGAAGTTGCTACCCCGGCGACCTTTTCGCTTGCTGGTGGCCCGGCTGACGAGAGCTGACGGCCAGGCGGCCGTGACACCCGGCCCTCGAGGCTGGCGCCGACCTGGGTGATCGGATAGCACCGTGCGGCGGGCGAGTATCTCGTATTTCTCGCATTGTTCCTTAGGGAAGAATCCCGCGAGAGAACCGAACCCCGGCGCCGGGATAGGTGACGATAAATCCCGATCACCGTCCCCCCGGTGTCCCCCCGGGCCAAAAACGAAGACTGGACCCCATATGCCTGGGATCCAGTCTCTGTGCGAGGTGGGCCATGAGTGGCTCGAACACTCGACCCGCTGATTAAGAGTCGAGGATTTTTGAGCCCCTGCGACACTTCGTGAAACTTGATGGAACGCTACCTGTATTGCGGCAACGCCATTTTCCTGTTTCACTGTTACCCATGGGTTGCCGCCAAGTTCCTGGCAGGTGGTTACCCGAGTGGTTACCCGAATATACCCCGTCACGCAACGAGGGCTTGTGCATGCCAAAGAAGGACTTCAACGATCGCTGGCTCCAGCGGGTCAAGTTTGGGGATGCCGCCAGGGCCGAGGAGAAGGAGCCCGCAGAGAACTGCGATCGGGAGGACTACCTCGACAACAGGCGCGGGCTGGGCCTCCGCGTCTATCGCTCCGAAAAGAAAGTCTGGTTCGTCGTCTACCGCAAGAATGGCGAGCGCAAGATCCGGCGCTTTACCTTAGAGCCCTACCCACAGATGAGCCTGGCCGACGCCCACGAGCGGGCGCAGGAGATCCACCTGGCGGTCAAGCGGGGCGAGGACCCGGCAGAAGAGAAAAAGATCGACAAGGCGGCGCCCACGTTCAAGGAGCTTGCCGCCGCTTACCTCGAACGGCACGCCATGGCGAACAAGCGCTCCTGGAAGGAAGACAAGCGGGTTATTGATCGGGAACTGAATCTCCGCTGGGAGAGCCGCAAGGCTCACGAGATCCGGCGCCGTGACGTGATCGCCCTCCTGGACGATATCAAGGATCGCGACGCCCCGATCCAGGCAAACCGCACCCTCGCGCTCGTGCGGAAGATCTACAACTGGGGGATCGAGCGGGATCTCGTGGAGACCAACCCGTGCTTGCAGGTCAAGCGGGTTGTTCAGGAGCACCAGCGGGATCGCGTGCTGAGCGAGGATGAGATCCGCCAGGTCTGGGCGGCGATCGAGGCCCTTGCGATCAGCGAGGAAGACGATCCCAAGAGCTTCAAGGAGATCCGGGCCCTCATGGTCGGCATGTTCAAGCTCCGCTTCCTGACCGCCCAGAGAGGAGGCGAGATCGAGTCCATGCGGTGGGCCGACGTAGATCTCGATTCGGGATGGTGGACGATTCCCGCTCACATCGCCAAGAACAAGCTCTCACATCGGGTCCCGCTGGCGCCGGCTGCCGTTTCGATCTTGGAGGCGCTGCGAGAGATCACGGGCAAGCGGGAGTGGGTCTTCCCGAGCCAGACTCGCAAGGGTCAGCACATCGCGAATATCCAGAAGGCGGCCCAGCGGGTCCGGGACCTGGCCGGCGTCGAGTTCGTCATGCACGATCTGCGGCGAACGGCCGCGAGCTACATGACGAGCGCCAAGGTTCCCCGCCTGGTTGTCTCGAAGGTGCTCAACCACGTGGAAACAGGCGTCACGCGGGTCTATGATCGGCATTCCTACGACAACGAGAAGCGGGAGGCCCTGGAGACCTGGGCAGGCCTGCTCGATCAGATCATCAAGGCCAAGCCTGCCGAGTTAAAGCCCGTCCCGCCCAAGGCCGAGAAGCCTGCGAAGCCCAAGGCACGCACACGGAAGCCGACACGACAGACGAAGAAGCCGGCCGTCACGGCAAAGGTCGGGTAAGCGATGCCGACGATCAGCGTCTTCTTTGGAATCTCGATCCGCATGTACTTCGGCGATCACGATCCGCCGCACTTCCATGCCGCCTATGGGGAGTTCGAGGCACAGGTTGCGATCGACACCTTGGAGGTTATCGAGGGCAACCTGCCCCGCCGGGCCCTTTCCTTGGTCCTCGAATGGGCTGTGGCCAACCGGGACCAACTGCGGGTAGATTGGGAACTGGCGGTCCAGCATCGGCCGCTCAATCGGATTGCTCCCCTCGAATAGGAGGCGCCAGATGCCTAGGCTGCTCAAGATCGAGGCCCGCGAGGGCTTCCGGCTCTACTGCGAGTTCGCCGA
>JAJYIO010000251.1 GCA_021790035.1 bacterium
CAGGTCCTGCGCCTGCCTGCCGATGCCGCAGCGCCCGCCCCGAGCCCGGCACCGAGCGGCAATACCAGCGAACCCTGGAGCCCGGGGTCCGGCGAACTGCAGGGTGCGGACTCCTCGAGCTGGCAGTCCGAGGCTGCGTTCGAGCAGTCGATCCAGGGCGAGCAGTGGACGGCGATCAAGGCCACCCAGGGGACCAGCTACACCGACCCCACGTTCCAGTCCCGCTGGAACCTCCTGGGCCAGAAGATCGCCAGCGGTTCGATGAAGCTGCGCATGGCCTACCTGTACCTCGATTCAGGCAATGGCGCGGCGCAGGCCCAGCATTTCCTCGACGTGGTGGGTATCCACGGCAAGCTGCCCGCCGGGACCCGGCTCGTCCTCGACTGGGAAGGTTCCGCGCTCAACGATCCCGGCACCTTGCGCGATGCGGCCAGCTACATCCATCAGGTCACCGGCACCTGGCCCGTGATCTACGTCGAGGGCAGCAAGATGTCGGTAGCACAGAACACGGTCCCCCAGGCTCCCATCTGGGAGGCCGCCTGGGGTCCGACTCCCAACCAGAACGTGCCCTTCGTCCAGTATGCCGACGGCCCGACCTACGACCACGACGTCTTCAACGGCTCCACCGCCGCGCTCGACAAGTTCGCGGGTTGGGCTTAGGAACGAGCCCGTGCGCTCGTTCCTGCCGCCTTCGGGCGGCGCGAGGCCCTGTCGCGTGGTAGCATCGTGATCCGTCGGGGGATATGGACATCGGTTCAGCAAGGCAGGCGCCTTCCCGGGTCGGGGGGTCTCTCAGACGATCGGTCGGCTTCTTTGGCCTGACCTTCGTCTCGCTCGGGTCGATCATCGGGTCCGGCTGGTTGCTGGGCGCCCTCAACGCGCTGGAGGTCGCCGGTCCGGCCGCGATCCTCTCGTGGATCCTGGCCGCCGCGATGCTGGCCTTGCTGGCACTGGTCTACGCCGAGCTGGGTGCGGCCTACCCGGTTGCCGGCGGCTCCGCTCGCTTTCCCTGCTACTCGCATGGCCCGGTGGCCGGATTCACCTCTGGCTGGGCTTCGTGGCTCCAGGCCGCGTTCATCCCGCCGATCGAGGTCCTGGCGGCGATCACCTACATCAACAGCGTCGGCTGGGTGAACCAGCACTTCGACATGATCAACAAGGCGGGCCCCAACGCCGGACTCTTGAATGGCACCGGCTTGATCGTGGCCATCGCCTTGATGATCCTCTTCACGGGGATGAACCTCGCAGGAGCCAAGTTCCTGTCGGATAGCAACGCGGTGGTCGTCATCTGGAAGACCGCCGTGCCGGTCCTGGCCATGGTCGTTCTGGCCACGATCCGCTTCCACCCTGCCAATTTCCATGCCGGAGGGGGCTTTCTTCCGTTCGGATTCCACGGGGTGTTCGCCGCGCTGACCGGCGGGGTCGTCTTCGCGCTCCAGGGATTCGAGCAGGCCGTCCAGCTCGCGGGCGAGGCCCGGGATCCGCAGCGAGATCTGGCGCGTGCCGTGCTGACCGCGATGGCGGTCGGCGCCATCGTCTACACCGCGCTCCAGGTGGTCATGATCGGCGTGATCGATCCAGCCTCCGTCCACGGTGGATGGGCGCATCCGCTCGGCACGGATCTTTCCGACGTCGGGGCCTGGTACACGATCGCCCTGGCGCTCGGCGCCGGGTGGCTGGCCAAGATCCTGCTCGTGGACGCCATCATCTCGCCGGCCGGGGCCGGTGCGGTGTACATCGCCACCACGGCGCGGCTATCCTATGCGCTCGGAGAGGAACCCGAGTTGCCCTCGGCCCTGGCGCGCACCAATGCGAGGGGTGTCCCCACTCTCTCCATCCTGCTGGCCGGTGCGGTGGGCATCCTGGCCCTCGGGCCGTTCAAGAGCTGGAACGCGCTGGTCAACGTTGCAACCGGCTCCACCGCCATCATGTATGCCTTCGCGCCCGTGGCCCTGGCGGCGCTTCACAAGGTGGACGGCGGTCGGGCGCGCTCATACCGCGTTCCGATGCCGCGTATCGTCTTGCCGGCGGCCTTCGCCGCGGCCAACCTCATCTTGTACTGGGGTGGCTTCGATACCACGTGGAAACTGGTCTGCGCCATGGCGATCGGCCTCTTGCTGTTCGGTGCCGGAGCATGGTGGACGCGCAGCGGCGCCTGGGGAGCCCTGCGCCATTCCGCATGGATCGTGCCCTGGCTGGCAGGGCACGTGCTCATCGGCTATCTGGGTCGCTACGGCGCCGGCGCGACCGGCATCCTGCCCGGATGGGTCGACATCGCCGTCGTGGTCGCGTTCTCGATGGGGATCTTCCGCTGGGCCGTCAGCCTGACCGTGCCCGCGGCCGAGGCCAACGCGGCCGTCGCCAGGGACGCCAGCCAGATCGGTTACGCTCGGCTCGAAGCCGGTTTGGGCAGCTCTGCGACCGGTTGAATCGGCCGCTCGAGTTTCGCGCTGCTGGGGGCGCCGCCCCTGCGCCTTTTCTAGGGGGAAACTACCCCCCGCTGCGGGCAAGCTGCTGCGTAGCCCCGCTCAGCAGGTGGCGTTTCATTCGAGCGCGCCGGCGAAGCCGGTGGGTGGCTCATCGGTCCGGGCGGGGGGCGCTCCGCTCCGGGGATCAGAGGCCGAGCGAATCGAGCGCGCTGCTGATCTTGTCCTGGCCCCAGGAGAGGACACTGTCGGTGTCCTGGATGACCTCCCCGGCACCCCGGGCGACGCCGCCGCCGGCAAAGCCGAGGAGCGCACCTGCCTTGCCTGCTATCCCTCCGTGCTGCCATTCGGAGCGGGCCCACGACAGCGTGCTGTCGCCGGCATCCTTGACCTCGAGGCCTACCTTGTCCGCCAGTTCGCCGCCGGCGCCCGCCAGCAGTTCACCGAGGCCCGAGACGAGCTTGAAGGGATCGAGCTCCGCGGCACCCGCGTAAACCTGATCGAACCCCAAGCCGAACAGTCGCTGGGCGTTCTGGGGATCCAGAGGATGGCTGGTCGGATCGAGGGATACCGAGAAGAGGCGCCGGGTGAAGTCGGCCTCCGGGAGGCTATCCTCCTCGCCCCAGGGGTTGGCGATATAGACGCGGCCGTTCTTGACCGCCGTGACGAGGGCGTAGTGGCCACCCGATATCGGGTCGCCGTTGCCTTCGACGTCGAAGGCAACGGGCACTGCCTGGCCGGCGTTGGCCTGGTTGGCGATCTCCTGCATCAGGCTGGATCGGTCGGGGTTGGCGATCGCCACGATATCGTCGAAGCGCCGGTTGAACAGGCCCGTCTGGAGGCGCTCCCAGCCCGGATCCAGGGTGCCGGTTCCGACCGAAATGCCGTGCATGGTCGAGCTGTCCTTGGTGTTGGAGTATCCACCCCAGTTGGCGTAGTTCTCGAGGGCCGGCTGCAGCAGGCGCTGCGTGACGGCGCGACCCCCGTCGTTCGTATCGGACCAGTCCGCGGTGCGGGCGATCGGATCGCCATTGGCCAGCTTGACCGTCCCGTTGCGCGCTGCGAGGCCCGCGACCAGGCGGGCGTACTCGGCTGGATTCTCGCGGTCCAGCAGCAACGATAGAGACGTGGGTCCGCAGGTGTTGCGGCTATCCTGGGCGATCGACACGGGATTGGCGGCCTCCCGGACCAGGGCGCTCAAGACGTCACCGCGAGAGAGGCCCTGCGCCAGCGGGTGAGACGGATCGGCGATCTGGTCGAGCTCGGTCAGCACGTCCCCGCCATCCGAGGCCGTACCCTTGCCGACCAGGGGCGGTCGTCCGCTGGCGAGTTCCTGCGCCAGGCTCGAGTTCGGGGGCGGATTGCCCGGGCGGTGCAGTTCGGACTGGATGAGCCAGTCCTGCAGCACCAGGTGGGCCTCAGGGTGATCGGCCAGGCCGAGGGCTACCTGCTCGTATCGAGATCGATCGGCCGGCGAGAGCCTGGCGAGGGCTTGCTTCTCGAGGCTGGCGTTCCGGGCGAGCGTGGCCCGGGCTGCCGAGATGCGGGCGGAATCCGACTCGTCGCTGGAGGGCGGGGCGCTCGATTCGAGGGTCCGAGCCAGGTGGAAATCCTTGGCTCCCGGCTGCGAAGGGGGCGTGTAGCCGGTCGTCTGGAGCCGGATGTCGCTGGCTTGCAAAGAAGCCGCCTGGTAGATCGGGGAGCCCGCCAGGATGCCGAGTTTGGCCAGCTGCTGCTGGGCAAGCTCGGGATCGTTGCGCAGCTTCCCGATGGCCTCGGCCTTGGCTGGTCCATCGGGCCCGGAAAGGGCCGAGTCGAGGTTCGAGAGCGTGACTGCGGCGCTGTCGGCCGACTGCAACTGAGCTCGGAGCTGGGCTGCCTGGTCGCCGACGGTGCCGGGACCGCTGGCTGCCGGAGCGCCAGCGAGCGTCGCTACCAGAGCCTCGGCTCTCTCGAGCAGCCGCTGGATGTCCGCCACGCTCGCAGCCGTCTCGAGCTGGCCCAGGATCTGCTGCACGGCGACCACCGCCGCCGGTCCCGCCGAGGCATCCTTGGGGACGCTCGAGGCGAGAACCCGGACCTCGTCGCGGCCGTAGGGAGTGGGCGTCGGTCCCTGGCCGCTCTGCGGCTGCGATCGAGCCGATTTCGTGGAGCCGGCCGATCCGGCTCGCGTGACGTCGCGCATCGTAGGGGCTCCTTGGCCCTCTATTCATATGCCCTCAGGATCGATATGGCTTGCGCCCGAAGCCTCGGCTCGCCAGGGGGGCTACCGGGAGCGGTCTGGACTGCCATTCGGTTGGCTGGAACTCGCGCTCCCGCGAGAACCGGAAACCGAATCTAGGTCTGGCGCTCGGGAACGGCTCCCAGGAACTCGAACTCCGCGCTGGCCTGCGCAAAGAGGGTGTCGGCCTCGTCGACGCGGCCGAGGCGCTTGAGGACGCTGGCCTGCTGGGCGCGGGCACGGGCCGACTCGAGTCGG
>JAJYIO010000252.1 GCA_021790035.1 bacterium
GGGTCTCGAGGCCCATGAAGTAGGGCTTGAACTGGAGCATCCCGGCGGTCGTCAGCAGGACGGTCGGGTCCTTGCGGGGCACCAGGGACGAACTCGGCTGCTGCTTGTGGCCCCGATCCACGAAGAACTTGAGGAAACGGTCCCGGATCTCGGGTCCAGAAAGTGCCACGGGCGGCTCCTTAGCAAGTTTCGACACGCGCGGAAACGGGATATGTTACCACGATCGCCCGCCCGAGCGCCGATCCAGCCGTTTTCAGATGGCAGGAGTCCCTCTACTCGATCGCCTCCGCGAACGGGCTTCCGCCGGGCAAGTGTCAGCCAGCCGAGGCGGCCCTGAGGACCAGGCCGCCCATGGCATCGACCATCTCGAAGCTCAGGCTTTCCGATAGGCCGAGCAAACCGGTCAAGTTGAGGGTGAACCCGATAGCCAGCAGGTTCCACGCCAGCACCGCGGGGGAGAGCGACGGCGCGATCCGGCCCGCCCGCTGGCCTCGCTCGACGATGCTGCCAAGGAATTCCACGTACGAAGAAAAGTTGTCGCACAGGAGCTGACGGATCTCGGCGTCGTCGACCTCCGAGAGAGCCTGGAACTGCACCTTCAGCAACTCCGGGCTCTTGAGAGTGGCCTCGAACTGTCTGGCGCCGATCCGGCGCAAAAGCGCGGCGGCATCGAGCTCGTGCTCGGCGGCCTCCTGCCACGACCGGAGGGTCAGCTCGCCGACCTTGGCCAGGATCTCGAGGAAGAGCTGCTTCTTGCTCGGGAAGTACTTGTAGATGGTGGGCTCGGAGATCCCGGCTTCTCTGGCCACGTCCGCCATGCCGGCCACGCGGTAGCTAGAGCGCGCAAACACCGACGTGGCGCAACGCAAGATCTGCGCCTTGCGCTCGGCGGCACCGAGCCGCTCCCTCGGGACGACCATCTGGCGCACTATCGCATCGGTACAAGGTCCTGTCAATCAACAGGGGCCGGTGCTATCCTTCAGGAATGCGAGCCGAGGTGTTCTTTGCGCAGCGGCGGGCCACCCAGGGCGGTGGCCTGCTCGAGAAGATGGAGCAGATCTTCGAGGCGGCGGGATTCGGTGGGGTCATCCGGGATGGCGAGCGGGTGGCCATCAAGGTGCAGGTGGGAGAGCGTGGCAACGCCACGCACCTGCGCCCGGCCCTGGTTCGTCGGATCGTCCGGCGCGTGCGGCACCACGGCGGCCGGCCTTTCGTCACGGATGCCGGCTCGGAGGGAACACGCACCGACGCCATCGGTCACCTGCTACTGGCCGCCGAGCACGGCTTCGACCTGGCTGCGCTGGGGGCTCCGTTCCTCGTGGCCGACGGCCTGGATGGACTGGATGCGGTCGAGCTGCCTCACCCGGACGACCGCGAGTCGGTACCCGTGGCCGGCGCCATCGCCAGGGCCGATTCGGCGATCGTCATCACCCACGTCACGGCTGGCCCGGTTTTCGGTTTTTGCGGCGCGTTGCACAACCTCGGCTACCTCGGCACGGCCTGCGGCCTGCGCCATCGGCTCACGCACCGGCCCACGGCCCGGGCGCTCGCCGGAGACCCGGCGCTGGCTCCGGCTCGGGCTCCCGACCCTGACGATCGCCTTCCGGACAGCTCCATCGGGGCGGCCATGGTCGAGGCCTTCGCGGCCATGGCGCGGGCCAAGCCCGGCAAGTTAGCTTTCATCAACATCCTGCTCGACATCACGCCGGACCCGGATGGCCACCCCTGGTCGGATGCGCCCATCGTCCCGGATATCGGCATCCTGGCCTCCCGCGATCCGGTTGCCCTGGATCAGGCCTCGATCGATTTCCTCAACGGCCAGCCGGGGATCTCGGGCACCCGCCTGGCCAATCCAGCTTGCGCCGACAAGCTGTCGGACCTCTATCCCGACGTTGACTGGTCTATGGCCCTCGCGTATGCTGAGCGGCTGGGTCTTGGCACCCGTCCGTACGAACTTCTCATCATCTGATGTAACCGATCCCTCGCATCGGCGGTCCCATAAAGAAGAAGCCATGGCACGATCAGATGGGCGCCGGCCCGACGAACTCCGGCCCATTTCCTTCCAGCGTGGATTCACGCGGTATGCGGAGGGGTCCGTATTGGTATCCTTCGGCGATACGCGGGTTCTTTGCAATGCCTCGGTCCAGGAGAAGGTTCCCTTCTACGTCAGGGACGAGCGGCCGGGCGAAGGCTGGATCACGGCCGAGTACGCCCTCTTGCCCCGTTCCACGGGCGACCGCACTCCCAGAGAGTCGGTGGCCGGCAAGATCGGGGGACGCACCCACGAGATCCAGCGACTGATCGGGCGTTCGCTGCGCATGGCGGTCGATCTGCGGGCCATCGGGGAGCGCACGATCACCCTCGACTGCGACGTCCTCCAGGCCGACGGGGGAACGCGTACGGCAGCCATCACGGGGGCGTGGATCGCCTTGCACGACGCCATCGCCTGGCTGAAGAACCGGAAACTCATCTCGGCGATGCCCAAGATCGAGCAGATCGCAGCGGTATCGGTCGGGTTCTATCGCGGCGATCCGCTCCTGGACCTCTGCTACGAGGAGGACCGGGAGGCCGGGGTCGATGCCAACGTGGTGATGCTGGGTTCGGGTCGGTTCATCGAGGTGCAGCTGACGAGCGAGGGCCGCGCCTTCGACAAGGCCGAACTCGACGAGCTCCTGGATCTGGCCCGAAAAGGGATCGGCGAGCTCTGGCAGCTCCAGCGCGAGGTCATCGCGGCCCCGCTTCCCGCATGAGCCACGGGGACGGCCAGGATCCTCGCGACGCTGGCGTCCGGGAGAACGCGCGATCCGACCGGTCCGTCCGGGCCTTCCGTGGGGCGATCACCGCGGCGGCCAACGAACGAGAGGCCATCCTCGAGGCCACGGTGGAGCTCCTCGAGGCCTTGACTGGCCAAAACGCCCTCGGCCCGGACGACGTGATTTCCGCGGTATTCACCGTGACCGAGGATCTCGACGCCGTCTTCCCGGCCGAGGCCGCCCGGCGGATCGGCTGGTCCCAGGTCCCCCTTCTTTGCGCCCGCGAGATCCCGGTCCCGGGAGCGCTCGGCCGCTGCATCCGGATCCTCCTGCACGCCGAGACCGCCCTGGTGCGGAGCGAGATCCACCACGTGTATTTGCGGGAAGCCACCCGACTCCGCCCCGACCTTCAATCTGCCCAGTGAGCCTGACCGCCTGATGAACGAAACGACGCCCGTCCCGCCCGAATCCTCGAGCCTGCCGCCAGAGCCCGGCAACCACCCGCGGCACCTCTCGCGGCTCAAGGCCTCGCCACGGGGCAGTTCCAGGGAGTTCCTGGCCAACGCTTTGCTGGTCGCCCTGATCCTGCGCGTCTTGCTGATGGGTTTGCCGGTCGGCTTCTACATCGACCTCAACAGCTTCGAGGCCTGGGCGCTCCACCTCGCCGCCCAGGGACCGCTGCACTTCTACTCGACGATCTGGAGCGACTACCCGCCCGGCTACCTTTACGTCCTGTGGGCCATCGGCCTGATCCACAAGGCGCTTGTCGGCGTGGCGGCGGTCATCAGCGGCAAGGCCGCGGCGACCAACCCCGGTCTGCTCGTCTTTCTGATCAAGGTCCCGGGGGCTCTCTGTGACATTCTCGACGCCTGGCTCATCTTCAAGATCCTCGACGGCCGGGTCAGCCGGCGCAGTGCCCACCGGGCGGCGCTCTTCTTCGCATTCAACCCCATCACCATCTTCCTGTCGGCCATATGGGGCCAGATGGACTCGGTGTTGCTGGCAGCGATGCTGGGGGCCATCTACTTCATGCTCGAGGATCGCATCGAGATCGCCGCTCTCCTGACGGGCCTGGCGATCATGATCAAGCCGCAGGGGGCCTTCATCCTCCCGGCGATCCTCGCCACGCAGTGGTTCCGGTATCCGGTTCGCCGGTGGGCGGCCGGGGTCGGCGGGGCGATCGGCCTGGGCTGGGCCATGACCCTGCCCTTCTCCATCGGCACGACCTTCGCCAGGGGCCCCGCTTTCACGTTCGGCAGCCTGTCGCTGCCGCTTCCCCACTTCCTGGTCGCGCTGCTATCGCCGGTGCCATTCCTGCTGGACAAGATGAACTCGACGGCGGCCACGTATCCCGACAGCTCGATCAACGCCTTCAACCTCTGGGCTCCGACCGGGATGTGGAAGCCCGACAGCCGACACTTCCTGTTCCTCACCCACGAGGCAGTGGGGCTCCTGCTGCTCGGCGGCCTCCTCGTCCTGGTGTTCTGGGCTTCCTTCCGGCAACGGCACGAGTGGTCGACGGGCAAGAGCCTGCTGGTCGCGGCGATCGTGACGATGGGGTGCTTCCTGCTGCCCACGCGCATGCACGAGCGCTACCTGTTCCCGGCCGTGGGCTTCCTGGCCCTGGCCTCGGCAGCCAATCTCAACCTGCGCTGGAATTACTTCACCTTCTCGGCGACGGCGCTGCTCAACGTCCTGTACGCCTACTTCCTGTACTACTCGCCCGGCCACTGGTGGGATCCCGGGCGCGCCCTGCTCGAGGGCGCGGGCGGCGTGGTGGTCGTGATGGTCAACATGTGGGTCTTCGGCGACCTGATCGGCACCTTGGTCGGGGGCCGCAGCGAGAAGCTGGAACGGGGCTGGGCGCGTCCCTTCGTCGAGGCCCTGACGGACGTCACCCAGAGGGTTCAGGTGGCCTGGTCCCGCACCGACGCCGCGATCGCCGGCAGCCTTGCGGCCGCCTTCTTCGCACTGGGGGTCTGGAACCTGTACACGCCCAACGAGCAGATCTTCGACGAGATCTACCACGCCCGGACCGCCAAGGAGTTCATCGACGGCACCAACCCCTACGAGTGGACCCACCCTCACCTCGGCAAGCTGATCATCGCGGTCGGGATCCTGGCGATGCACCAGATCAACCATG
>JAJYIO010000253.1 GCA_021790035.1 bacterium
GCCGCGAGGCCTCCCAGGACCACGAGGTGACGCGCGGCCCGGGCATTCCGCGGATCAGCCCCCAGAGCCTCCTGGTAGGCCTGCCGGGCCTCGGCCACGCGCCCGAGCGCGTCGAGTGCATCGCCCAGGTCGTCGGCCGCCTCGGCTCGCACCGAACCCGTGGCCTGGGCGACGATCGAGCGCAGCGCCACCACGGCGCCGGTCAGGTTGCCGTCGGCGATCGCCGCCAGTCGTGCTTCGGCGAGCTGCCGGGCCAAGGTCTCCTTGGCGGCAACCGCGGAAGTCCAGCTGCCCAGCACGATGACGCCGGCCAGCAGCAATGGCCAGCTCCGCGTCCAACGCGTCGCCATCGCCCCTATTCTAGCCGTCCTCTATTCCAAGAGGGGATCGACGGGCCAAGATCAAGGTCTGGCGAAGAGGATCGCCAGGATGCTGCTGGCCGTCTGGCCCAGCGACGCGGCCGGCTGGATCCCTGCGACCGTGGCAGCTCCGGCAACCCGCCCGAGCCTGGCGGCCGATGCCACCCGGCCGGCATTGCCGCTCTTGCCGAACGCAGCCCATACCTCTTCGGCCGTCTTGCTCTCGGCCAGCGCGGCCTGAGTGCCCTGGGCCTGGTAAGCTTGCTGGAAGGCGTCCAGGGCCTGTGCCTTTTGCCCCTGGGCGTACATCTGGCCGGACTTGTCGAGCTTGGTGGCAAAGGACTCGAGCTCCTTGGCGTCCGCCGGGTGCCCCATGCTCGAGAGGCGGGCGGCCTTGACCCGCATCTTCTCGGCGGCGCTCGCGAAGGGGCTCGAGACCTCCCCGGCATCGGCGCTCGGGGCGGCGACCGGCTCGAAATGGACCTCGCGAACCGAGCGATAGTGGAGCTTGAACTCCCGCAGCGTCCCCTGGCCCGGAATCTCCGTCGTCTTGATCTCCTGCGAGATCTCCTCGGTCCGGCTCTCGCGCATCACGTAGCTCGATCCCTCGTCGGCCATCTTGCCAACCTGTGCGACCGGGGCCTCGCTGGCCACCTTCGCTGTCTTTGCAGCCCTGGTTGCCTCCGCCACCTTGGCGGCACGAGTCGCATCGCCGGCATCCCCGGCGCCGATCTCGATGGTGATCTCGGTGTCGGCCTGCCCGGCTCGGCTGGCGCCTGCGGCGGCCTTGGCTACCTTGGCGGCTTCTGCGGCCTTGGCTGCCTTGGCGGCATCTGCTGCCTGGGCCGCCTTGGCGGCATCTGCTGCCTGGGCCGCCTTGGCGGCTTCTGCGGCCTGGGCTGCCTTGGCGGCTTCTGCGGCCTGGGCTGCCTTGGCGGCTTCTGCGGCCTTGGCTGCCTTGGCAGCACGCTCGGCTTCATTTCCAGCGTCGCCAATCTCGATCGTGATGTCGCCGCCGGCGCTCCCCGCACGGGCAGCGTCGGCAACCTTTGTGACCACGGCTCCGGCCTTGGCAGCATCGGCAGCCTTGGCGACATCGGCAGCCTTGGCGGCGGCCCCGGCGACCTCGCCGGCCCGCGCAGCGCCGGACACCGCCTCGGCGGCCTTGGCAAATAGCTGCGGACCGAAGAACAGCGTTCCGATATCTACCAGGCCCATTCCGATCGCCTTGCCCGGCCGACCTTCTGCGACGGCCTCGGTGTAAGGCTCGGTGAAAGCCCCGATGACTTCGCCGGGCTTCGTCACCAGGGTGATCGGCAGCATGACCAGCCCCTTGATCGTCTCGATGGGGTGCAGGACCATGTTGGCGAGCCCGCCAACCATGTTGCCAACGCCATCGGCAGCCCCGACAAAGACGTCACCCACGAATCCAAGCGCGGACTCCGAGCTTGCGGGCCGAGCCGGCGACGCGCCAGAGCCGGACGGCGCACTCGAGGATGCCGGCGCGGCGTTGTCCGAGGCTGCCGCAGGGGCGACCATTGCCCCGGGCACGGCCTGCCGACCGGTCTGATTGGCCCGCACGGAATCCACGGCCATCGGAAACACCCTCCTCGTCCGCTCACTCCTCGTGAGTTGTCTTGGTTATCCACCGCGCGAGGCGAAGGCTTGCGCGGTCCGGGTTAAATGGCCCTCAACAACGGGATAATTCTGGAGAGGTTCTGACGAACCGCTGCGGTATCCGCTGCGTAGCCCCGCTCGGCAGGTGGCGTTTCATTCGAGAGTGTCGGCGCAGCCGGAGGGAGACTCATTCCGGCGAGCCCCGAGGCCGCACGGGAAAGAGGGCACGACGAAACGAGGATTCAGTTCAGTATTTTTCCCGGTTCCCACAGCAAGATCGGACTTGAAATTCACCCAGGCGAGCGGTAGTTTGATGAGCCTGGACGGTATCCACCTGACAGAAAGGAACAGACCATGGCATACGATCTCCCACCCCTCCCTTACGACTACGATGCCCTGGAGCCGTACATCGACGGCCAGACGCTCCGGTTCCATCACGACAAGCACCACGCGGCCTACGTCAACGGATTGAACGCGGCGCTCGATAATCTCGCCAAGGCGCGGCAGGCCGGCGACATGGCGATGGTTCAGCACTACGAGCGGCTCGTCGCGTTCAACGGCGCTGGCCACTTCAATCACACGCTCTACTGGAACAACATGGCGCCGGGTTCAGGCGGCGAGCCCGCGGGCAACCTCGCCCAGCGAATCAGCCACGACTTCGGAACGTTCGAGGCCTTCAAGAAGGAGTTCTCGCAGGCGACGGCCACGGTCGAAGGCTCGGGCTGGGGCCTGCTCGCCTGGGAACCGATGGCCGGGAGGCTGATCACGCTCGCCCTGATGAACCACCAGAACAGCATGTTGGTCGGCGCGATCCCGCTTCTCATCTGCGACGCGTGGGAGCACGCATACTACCTCAAGTACCAGAACCGGCGTGCGGACTACATCGAGGCCTGGTGGAGCGTGGTCAACTGGAAGGACGTGGCGGCGCGCTTCGAGGCCGCCCTCAAGTGCCAGATGCTGCCCATGCCGGCCATGGCACGGTAGCAGCGCCAGAGCGCCGGCTCGACCCAAGCGCCAGGGAAACCGAACTCCCGGACGCTTGCTGTCACCTTGCGAAAACCGAGAGCACCCGCGTAAGGCGGGTGCTCTCGGCTCAATTTGGCCCCTAACCGGTCAGTTTGAACGGGACGTCGGGAGCGTCCGCCCTTGACTCAGCGTCACCGGGACAGGCATGGGCATCGGCGTGGGCCGGGGGAAGGGACCGCCGATCGGATTTGCCGAACCCGGCGCCGACGTTCCACCGAAGAACTGGGTCACCGCGTTCTTGATATCGTCGTAGATCCCCGAACCCTTGAAGAGGGTGTTGCCGAGGAACGCTCCGCCGAAACCCGCAGCGAGGCCCAGCAACGTGAGCGGAAGCCCGGCGGTCAGTCCCAGTGCCCCGGCCGCGGCGAGCGCAATCCCCGACATGGCCGCACCGGCCACGCCGGACACCGCGCCATCTGCGGTATCGGCCGTCACCCCACCGGCGGCCTGGCTCAGTTGCTCCTTTCCGGTCACGACCTCGTAACCGTTGACGGCAGCCGAGATGATCCCGCCGAACAGGGCGCCGTTCTCGGCCCCCGAGAGCAAGCCGCCACCGATCTCGGAAAGCCCTTGCTTGATGCCAGATCCGGCCCCAGCCGAAGGTGCGCCACCCTGGAGGAAACTATCGCTCGCCGGGGCTCCAATTGCGCCTCCCGGTGCGGGGGTGCCACCGGCGCCCTTGAACGACGAGAAGACATCGCGGATTCCGGTCGCAACCTGATTGTTGTCGACGACGCTCTTGGCGGCATTCTCGATGCCGCTCCCGACCTTCCCGAAGATGCCGCCGATGCCGCCCGAACCCGGTCCCATGGGCGTGACCCAGGGCTGGGGGAACTGGAAGTTCGCGCTGATCATGGCTCGCATTTCCTTCTGTCTGCGCAGGGCTTGCGACCTGCACCAGGCGCTGTCGGGCATCTTCAGCCCGTGAACGATCGGCGGCTACCCCGTGGATGTCTACCGAGAGGTTCGCCCTACCACCAAGTTCCAATGTGGGCCGTCAACATGGCGTTAACGCTTATCTCTCATCAAAGTCTGGGTTAAGGGAACGATAAGCCAACGCGCTCGGCTCGCCCCAGCCGCCACTCGAGCCAGTTCCACTCCAGCTCGGAGCGCTCTAAACGATTCCTCAACAGGACGCCAATGACCACTTGATCGTCCTTTGACATCCTGCAGAAGTCCCTCCCAGAGACCCAGAGGCCAGATCCCCAGTGTTCGTGACGCCCTTGCCGATCGTTTCCCTTCGCCGCGCTCGCGCTACGGCCTCTCCCCGGAACCAGCAGGGCGCAACGATGGTGATCCTGGCCTTCATGGCCGTGGGCCTGGCGACCGCGACCGCGATCGTGGCTGACCTCGGCCGGCTGTACTACCTGCGCACCCGGCTGCAGGTCGCCACCGATGCCGCGGCCCTGGCCGGCGCCCAGTCGCTGACCGTCGATCCGGGCGAGGCCACCCGGCAGGCCGAGGCCCTGGCAAAGGCCAACGGCTTCGTACTGCACCACGACCAGGTCAGCTTTCCCACGACCCGGCGATGCCACGTCGTGCTCCACCAGGAGGAACCGCTGCTCCTCGGAAAACTCCTCGACATCGGGGATATCGACGTCGCTGCGGCCAGCACCGCCGAGCTCGACACGTCATCCAGCGGGAACGGGCCGCGACCCTTCGGCGTCCCCGACACCGATTTCGTCCTGGGGCACTGCGTGAATCCAGGACGGCTGTATGTATTCAAGACAGGCGCCGACGAGCAACTTCACGGGGACTTCGAGCCCCTGGCCCTCGACGGCCGGGGCGTCGACGACTACACGGACGCCATCCTCCATGGCGCCAGGCGGTCAATAAGCGTCGGCGACATCCTGGATGCCCAGCCCGGCGACATGTCCGACGCGACC
>JAJYIO010000254.1 GCA_021790035.1 bacterium
CTCTCTCCGGCTGATGGCAAGCAGCTACGTAGCTTGGCACTAAAGGTGGCGAGGATTCCGCCTGAAGGATGTGCCGCCTTCGAGACGCCTGGCGCTCGCACCTGGTAGCGCATTGCGCCCCCCTTTTTCCGGGGGTATACTGGCTCCCTGCCAGGGCGATTAGCTCAGCCGGTTAGAGCGCACGGTTCACATCCGTGAGGTCCACGGTTCAAGTCCGTGATCGCCCACTGTTTAACGCTTCTCCACGCCTTTACCCCGTCATAAGAATCTTTTCGACCTTTCTCCCCGATATCTCCGCAGGGAGGAGAGAGGCCATGAAAACCAAGCTGGCCGTCATTGCCGGCGTTCTGGCTATGGGGATCGCAGGGTGCGGGAGCCAGTCGGCCGTGATGCCTGACAACGGCGGGGCCGTCAACGGCCTGCAGCTCAGCGGGCCCACATCGGGTTACCCTGGTACATCCGGTTACGGCTCGCCCTATGGCAGCACCACGAACGCATACGGCAGCGCGGGCTACGCGCAGAACACCGTCAACCCGCAGGCGCAGGTCCAGAGCCTGCTGTCCGGCGTGGCGCAGGCCTATAACCAGGACACCTCCATCCGGGCCCAGGTCACGGTCTTCGTCCAGAACGTGCAGACGGGCGACTCGATGTCGGGCGACATGGACTACTGGTTCCAGAAGCCGAACTCGACGGCTCTTTACGTCATCGATTCGTCGGAGAGCAACTCCGTCGGGACCAAGCTGGTGTGGATGGGGGGCGATCAGGTCGCCGTCCGGACCAAGTTCATCGGCTTCTGGGTCAACACGTCGCTCTCCGTGACGGACAGCCGCCTCCTCGACAAGCGCGGGGATTCCCTGGCGGATACCTCGGTGGGCCGGATGATGAGCACGTTGCTCGATCCGCAGGCGCAGGTGACCATGCTCGGCAGCGGCAGCTACCTCGGCCAGCCGGTCGTCCAGATCGCCGTCGTCAGCCGCCAGTCGTTGCCGGGAGTCACCTCCGAGCGATTCACCATCAACACCCAGTCGATGCTCCCGGTGATCCGCGAGATGTACTCGGGCAACCAGCTCACGTACCGGATCCAGCTGAAGAACGTGCAGCTCAACGCGCCCGATCCCAGCGCCTTCACCCTCACGGGCGATACCTAGATCGGGGCTGAAGGTTCCGATCCGCCCTTGAAATCTCTCCGGCTCGAGGTACCTGCTATGCCGCGATGCCGTCGAGGTGGCGGAGTTTTCGCCCAGAAGGATGCCGCCCATCGCACCCATGCTGCTGGCATCTGTGAACCCGCGCCTGCCGCCAACCGTTTAAGTTTGGGTTAACTGGACGAAAGGTTGGCCGCCGCGGGGCTAAATAGGATCGGGAGGACGAGGTGAATGGCTAACACGATTCAAGGCGAAGCCGCCAAGGTCAGCCGGCTGCCCGACATGTCTGTCGCGAGTCGCCCGGCTCCGACGGTCGTCGCCAACGATCCGCGGCCGGACCTGGATCACGTCAGTCTCGCCATCAGCCACGAGGGCACCCCCCTCCAGACGGCCACGCGGGCGCGTGGCGTGCCCGACGCCGAGGTCAAGTACCGCGCCGCCCTGCGCGATTTCCTCTCCAAGGGGACGGATTTTTCGGGAGCCCAGCGCGCCCTCCAGGCTTCGGGTGCGAGCACCCAGGACGTCGCCCGCATCCAGGCGGAGGAGGCGTCGTCGTTCTTCCGGATGTCCCGCGATGAGTTCTTCCACATCGCCGGCGAGGGCAAGCGCCTCTCCACGGCCTTCGGAGCCCGTCCCACGTCGACCCAGTCGGCCCGCATCGCCGACCTCAAGACTCAAGCCCGCAATGCTTTCGCCGGAGCCAACCGCGCCGACGAGATGCTCGGCGGTCTCGACCCGCAACGCGGCCAGGACCTCGAGCAGATGGAGAGCGAGCTCCTTTCCATGGGCTTCCCCAAGGACGAGGTCCAGATCTCGAGCCGCCAGGGCAAGGCTAGCTGATCTCCGGCGCTCCTACCCGGAGCCCGTCGGAACGCGGTCCGTCAGACCTCAGAGCTGGGTGATGCGCTGCTCCAGCCAGCAGGTCCAGCTGCCGCCAGCTGGCAGCTCCAGCCGCCAGTGGGGCATCACGACCGAGCTCTGGTAGACTCGCTCGAAGCCCGCCTCGCTCTGGCTGATCGTCTCGATCGGGAACCGCCAGACGGTCGCCGGCTTCTCCCAGCGGAGCTGGTAGTCGAGCCGCCAGAACATGTCGCGCATGCCCAGGATCGTGAGGTTGCCCAGCTCGCCCCGGCTGGCAAGCTGGGGCTCCGCGATGGCGACCTCGGGCGAGACGTAGTACCGATCGGGCTCGTTGCCCGCCAGGAACGTGGCGTTGAACTCAACGCCGAACCACAGGGATACGGGCCGATCGCCGTTGTTGCGAACCTCGTACTCGGCCGTCAACAGCGCGCGGTCCTTGGGGATGGTGATCCGCTTGGTGACCGCCACCGGCCAGAAATCCTGCCGCACCCAGACGTGCCCTTCGCGCCACAGCGTGACGACCGCCCGGTCATCGAAGGCCTCTACCGAGCTCTCGTAGGCCTCGATCACGAAATCTCCCTGCTCGCCGTACGTGACCTCGTGGAAGGATTCCAGGCGGCTGTCCGGGTGGAGGAAGTGGTCCAGGAGGGATACGCGCCGGTACCAGTCGTAATGGAGCATGCGCTCGAGGCCAGGCTCCTTGGTCAGCACGAGCTCGTGGATGGTCTTGCCGGGCACGCGCTCGGCCTCGCTGGCCAAGACGGCCTGCGCGAGCTTGCGGTGGTAGGCCTCGGGCCGACGCGCCAGGGTGTTGAGGACGTTGAAGGCCTGGGGCTTGTAGTCCAGCTCGAACAGGGCCCCGCCCTTGCGGGTGAAGGAGGCGTCGATGAGCTTGTTGCGGACGATGATCTCCCCGGCTCCGTCTCCGGCAAAATCGGTCTGGTCGACCTCGAGGAAGGCGCCGTCGCCGTGCAAGAGAGTGTCACAGATGCGCTCGGCCTGCAGGAGCGCCGAGTAGTTGGCGTGCCGGAGGTGAGCGACGTACAGGCCGCCGAAGACCCCGTGCCAGTAAGGGTCGTTGGATTGCCCGCGCCAGAGGTGGTGCAGCGCCTCCACCCAGTCGTCCCGGAAGGCCCCCGGCGTCTGGTCGGTAGCGGCGTTCCCGGTCGCATCCCCCGTGTCGGCGCAGCCCGCGGTCACCGGCTGGCGCAGGCCGACGTTCGTGCAGGCGGCCACCATGCTGGCCACGGCCAGCATCTTCTTGTGGAGGTTGTTGGCTTCGGGGTACTTGACCAGGAAGTTCTTCCATACCGCGCCCCGCAGGTAGGAGTGGTAGGCGGCGGGGACCGTCCCGAGAGCTTCCTCGAAGGCCTGGGCCTGGTCGGCGGGTAGGGCCCAGCCCTGCATCTCGACATAGGTGGTCGATGGAATGTAGACCCGGCCCCACGGCTTGTGGGCGGCCCGGTAGTCCGACAGTCCGGTGGTGAGGATCCAGTCCGAGTTGTCCTCTAGGAGACAGAGGAAGCGCTCGAGCCATTCCTCCTCGTAGACGATCTGGTGCGTGTGCGCCCAGTCGCCGAACTTCTCGCCATCGTCGAACACCACGGCCAGTCGCGAGCCGTCGGCGGTCGCGTGCTGGCGAAGGAAGTCGATGATCTTCTCGGGGGCCGAGTGGACCATCAGGCGGCGCAGTTCGGTGTTGAGGGGGAAGACCTGCAGGTAGTGCCCCTGCTCCTCGGTCTGGTAGTAGCCGAAGAGCTTGGCGTCCCGCAGGCCGGCCGCCATGAAATGCGTGTCATCCAGGCAGGTCCAGGAGAGCCCCGCCTCGGACATCGGCTTGACCAGCTGCTGCTCCCAGACTCGCTCGGTCAGCCACATGCCCGCCGGAGACACCCCGAGGAGCCGGGTCAGAGCCTGGGACATGCTCACGATCTGTTCGACCTTGTTGTCGTCCGGGATCATGGCCAGGATCGGCTCGTAGAGGGCACCGCCCAGCATCTCCACCTGGCCCTTGTCGACCAGATGACGGAGCCGCCCCAGGAACAGAGGTTGCTTCTCGCCGAGCCACTCGAGGAGCGAGCCACCGTAGTGCAGGGAGACCTTGACGGCCGGGTGGCGTTCGAGGGCGTCGAGGAAGGGCCGGTAGGCGCGGTCGTAAGCCTCGGCGATGACCCAGTCGAGGTTGCCGACGGGCTGGTGGTTGTGAAGGCCGAAGGCCAGGTGGATCTTGGGCTGCTGTCCCAGAAGCATCAAAAGACACCAAGGAGAGGACTAGGGGCGCCCCATGTTATCAGAGAACATCCCTCGGCCCCATAGCGCCTCGCCCCGGAGGCGGCTCCGGCATGGGCAGATCGGGCTCGTCTTCGGGAGCTGGCAGCACGCGGTGGCGATCGTAGTCGAAGGCCTCGAAGGGACTGTCGAGTTCCTCGAAGCGTTCGAGGAGCGCCGTGTCGAAGCCCTCTCCGAAGTCCTCGGCCAGGAGCATCTCGGAAAGCAGCCGGAAGCGATCGTGATGGCTGCGCACCCGCTCGGCCGCATAGTCTCGGCCTTCTCCCCCCGCCCCCAGCATGGCTGCCCACTCGCCCGAAACGAGCAGCGACGCCTCTCGCATCGCCTGGGCCAGAGCCCGCACGACCAGGGGATGGCCCGAGGACGCAAACCGGTCCACGAGCGATTCCGCCGTGTCGAGGACCGAGGCCACGACGTCCCAGTACCACGTGGTATTGGGGGCCCGCCAGTGCCGAAAATCCCCGTGGGCCTCCCAGCTTGCCGGATGAAGGTCCGGCAGGGGGAAGACGGTCTGGCCGTGGACGGCCTCGGCGCCGCTTTGCAGGGCCAGGCCGGCGTCCCTGGCTGCGATCAGCATATCGGCAAC
>JAJYIO010000255.1 GCA_021790035.1 bacterium
CATCGGTCGCGTCGACGTCTTGCAGCAACTGGACGCGGCCCTGGTCCACTACCGCTCGGCGCTTGCCGGCGGACCCGAGTCCTTTGCGGACCTCGCCAGCGATTTTCAGGCGATCGCCCGATCTGCCCCGCCGGATCTTGCCGACGAGGCCGATCTCGTTGCCGCCGACTGCCTCGAGCGCTCCGGCCAGCATGACCTCGCCGTTGCCTTGTGGCGGCACCTGGAGGACTCTCGACCCGCCTTCGCGACTTACTGCCGGTACCGCCTCGGCGGCGCGGCGGCCATCGCCGGAGCTGCCGATGCGACCGGTCCTTTTGCCCCGGATCTCCTGGTGGCAGCCGGCCGGTCCGAAACGGATCCGGTCCAGGCCACCAGGCTCTTCGAGCAGGCCTACAAGCTGGCTCCCCACGGACCGATCGCCGAGAGGGCCCTCTATCTCCTGGCCACCCGGTCGACCGGAGACGGTTCCCGCTGGGCCTTGCGCTACCTGCGCGCCTTCCCCTCGGGCCACCACGCCGTGGCCGTGGCCCAGGTCATCGACCCGGCGTCTTTTTCTGTCCCGCAGCGCGAGACGTTGGCTGGAGCGATGCTCGACTCGGGCAACTACGGCATCGCCATCAAGCTCCTCGACAACGATGTCGATCCCATGGCCCTGTACCGCCTGGGGCGGGCCTTCTGGGAGACGGGTCAGCGCGACAAGGCCCTGGCGTACCTCTCGCGGGCCAGGTCCGCCGATCCTCTGCTGGCGGCGCGGGTTTCCTTTACCCTGGCGCAGATGGCGATGCGCGACCGCCACTGGAGCGATGCCGTGGCGCCCCTGCGGGCCGCCGCCACGGACCCGGGCAAGATCGGCGAAGACGCGTTCGAGGCGTTGACCCGGGTCTACCTGGAACTCGATGACGACGAGGCGGCCGCGGCGGTCGATCGCCAGGTAATTCAGGCTTTTCCGAACTCGAGCGTGGCTGCTGACGCCATGTGGCGGACGATGTGGCGGGCCTTCGCAGATGGGCGCGTGGTCGACGCGCGCTGGTGGGCAGGGCGCCTCGAAAGCGACCCTGGCCTGCTCGGGGTCGCCGCGGAGTTCTGGCTGGGCCGGTTCGCCCAGGACGCAGGAGAGACCGGGAAGGCACTGCACTTCTATCTTCTCACCGAGAAGCGGGCGTTTCGCGATCCGGCCACCTGGTACTACGGATGGCGGGCGCGAATGCGGAAAGACGCCCTGCTCGGCAAGGCCCCCGATCCGGGGTTCGCCGTGACGGACGGTCCCGTGACGGTCCGGCCCTTCGAACTGGGCAGCTTGCTGCCGCGAGGCGACCGCCGTCAGCTCGGAATCGTGGCGAGGTCGGCGGAGGCCAGGCGGTGGCCCCGGTCCCTTCGAACCCTCGCCTACCTCGGGTTGGTCCCCGCCGATCGGCTTCCCCCCGGACGCGCTCGCATGCTCGTGGCTGCCGCGGACGCCGACTATGCAGATGCCATCCGGTGGGCGGAGAAGGCCAACCGGAACGGCACGGCTTACTCCCCGCTCGCCGAGAGCCCGCTCGGGTTCTGGTCAGATCTCGAGCCCGCAGCGCGCTCCCAGGGGCTCGACCCGCCCTTCCTCGCCGCCCTGGTCAAGCAAGAAAGCTTCTTCGACCCCAGGAGTCGCTCCTGGGTCGGGGCGATCGGCCTGGCCCAGCTGATGCCCTTCACGGCGAGCTGGGTGGGCCGCCAGCTCGGCGGCACCGGCTCGCTGTACGATCCGGCCTGGAACCTGCGATGTGGCGCCTGGTACCTGGCCTACACCGGACGCCAGTTCGGCAATCAAGGCGTCCTCGAGGCCGCGGCTTACAATGCGGGCGTCGCGGCGGTGAAGCGGTGGCAGCAGGGCTACGGCGAGGATCCCGAAGCCTTCATCGAGCGCATTCCGTTCTTCGAGACCCGACACTATGTCAAGAAGGTTTACGGCTACTACTGGACCTACCGCTCGCTGTACCGGACGTCCCGCTGATCCGGACCGACCCGCACCCACCCGCCTTGACGCCAGGCCCATTGGAACCTCCCCTTCGGGGCAGGGACTTGCAGGGGGCGTTTCGTTCAACGCGGTCGACGCAGCCGGTGGGTAACTCTCCCCATGCCACCGACGGCCGGAAGGTCTGATGGCGCCAGGTGTCGGGAGGTGAAACTTCACTTGATCTTCTGATTAACTCCTTGCTATCCTCGGAACATCGGGGTTTTTGGCGACACAATCACATAGCGGGCACGCGCGAGATCATGGAGGCAACCTGTTGGCAAAGCCGCCACGAGCGGTAAATCTCGCCACGCGGGATCGCCTCATCAAGGGCGGGGTCCAGGTCATTGCAGATACCTGGGGCGAGATCCTCGAGCGGTCGGGCGACCTCGGACTTCTCCTGGGCCAGGGCACTCGCCTCGACATCGGGTACCTGTTCCTCGAGGCCGTCTTCGAGCAGGTCGCCGTCAGCTCGACGGCCCTCGACGGAGCCTTCCTCTCCACGCCCGCGGTCGCCACGTTCCAGCATGCTCTGTCCAACATGCGCGAACAGCTGGCCATAGACCAGTTCCACGTGGCGGTATCGACTCTCCAGTGGTCGGTCCGCCAGTACCTGGTCAACGCCGAGATTTCCGCGGCCGAGGCTCTGGCCCTCTACGAGGCGGTCAACCTCATTCTCGACGCCGTCATGCGGGAAACGACGCAGGAGTGGGCTTTCCAGCAGTACGAGATCCGCAAGCTCAAGGACGAACTCGAGGGCCTCTTCCGGATCGCGAGTCACGCGACCGCCGAGACCGACCTCAATGGCGTCCTCCGTACGGTCGTGCTGGAAATCGCCGAGCTTTTGACGGCAGACTTCGTCGCCGTCCTGCTCCCGCCTGACGATGCAGAGGCTGCCATGCCAGACGGCGCGGACCCTTCCTTGGCATCCAGGGTCCGATCTCTGGAGATCATGGCCATGGTCGCCAGCGACGAGACGAGGACTCTCCTCGATCGCATGCCGTTCTCGCTCGACGAAGGGGGCGCGCTGGCTCGGGCCTTCCTGACGGGCGAGGTCGTCGCGACGTCGGCGCCGGTCGACGATCTTCGAGTCACCGTACGGCGCCGCCAGACGCTCGAGACGCTGGGATTCCAGCATCTGGTCGCCGCTCCGATCAAGATGTTCAACCGCGTGCTGGGGGTGGCCTGCGTCGCCAACCGGGAAGACAAGCGGTTCGGAACCGAAGCGATCCACCTGCTCACCACGGTCTGCGCACAGGCTGCCGCGGCGATTCGCAACAAGCAGCTGTTCGCCAAGAACAAGGCGCTGTCGATGGACCTGGTGTTCACGCTGACCCAGGCCCTCGATGCCCGGGATAGCTACACGCACAACCACAGCTCGAACGTCGGCGAACTCGCTCGTCGCATCGGATCCACGATGGGAATGACCACCGAGCAGTGCGAGGACCTCTACATCGCCGGACTGCTCCACGATATCGGCAAGATCGGCATCGCCGATTCGGTTCTGCACAAGCCTGGTTCGCTCAACCGCGCCGAGCGCCAGCTGATGATGCAGCACCCGGTCAAGAGCGCGCAGATCTTGCAGCCCGTCCGCGGCATGCAACACCTCATCCCGTCCGTGAAACATCATCACGAGCGCTGGGATGGCAACGGTTATCCAGGCTGCCTTTCGGGCGTCCAGATCCCGCTCGGCGGGCGGATCCTCGCCATGGCCGACGCGTACGACGTGATGAACAACCACCGGATTTACCGGCGGCGACGCGCTCCCGAGGACATCCTCCGCGAGATCCAGCTGATGAGCGGCAAGCAGTTCGATCCCGAGGTCGTCGAGGTGATCCTGAACCTGGCCGAGAAGGACGGCATCGGCGCCTTGACGCCCAAGACCGGCTCGGTCGTTCCCGCACCCGGGGAGTACTATCCCGACGGCGAGGGTTCCGGGCACCATGCGTGCGGCGAGCTGGTGGCCGTCGCCGGGCTGCTCGAGAGCTTCAGCCGGCTCTACAACATTCCGCTGCGCCTGGTCGATCCCGAAGACCGCAACGTGGCCCACGGCGAGGCGGCGCTTCCGGCCCCCCCGCTGTCCGCCGAGCAGGAGATCATGGTCAAGATCGGCGACCGCCCGGTCGGCAGGGTCGTGGCTCCGGCAGACGTCGACACGTCGACGCTGCGGGAGCTGACCGGATCCTTGCAGGAGATCCTGGGCCGGCACGACGTGCTGGAGAGCCAGGTCCGGCAGTTTGGCGAGCTCGCGGAGCTGGTCAAGCAGCTCAACGCGTGCAGCACCCCGGAAGACGTCTTGCCCGGAACGGTCGAGGCGGCCAAGCGGCTGGTCGGTGCAGATGCCGCCGCCCTCTGGATCGCCGACGACGAGAAGCACCTGCGGTACGCAGCGAGCTGCGGTCGGGTCCTGGTCCCCTGGAACGACCGGATCACCTTGGGCCACGACGACGGCCTCGAGGGTTACGTCGCATACCGCAAGATCGCCGCCTCCTCGGTGGACTACCAGGGCGAGGACCGCTTCACGGTCCCGGCGTGGGTGCGTGAGAGCGGGGTGATGAGCGCGATCGCCGTCCCGCTGATGATGGGAATGCGCCTGGTGGGAGTGCTGTCGGCGATGACGTACGAGACGACGAGCTTCGCCAACGAGGACACGGCCATCTTGTCGGCCATCGCCAACGCGGCAGCAGCCGCCTACGAGAACGCCTGGCTCCAGAAACGATTCGACGCCTCGATGACGACCGACCCGATCACCAGCCTGTTCAACCATCGAGCTTTTCACGAGCGCCTGGCCGACGAGGTTGCCAAGGCCGAGGAACACGGCGACGGCCTGGCCATCGTCCTGTTCGACGTGGATCACTTTGCCGCCTACAACGAACGGCATGGTTTCCTGGCT
>JAJYIO010000256.1 GCA_021790035.1 bacterium
CGCGGAACGCGCCGAGCCCGGCGGGCGATACGAGGTCGGCCAGCGCCGCGAGGTTGGCCTGTCTGGCCGCGGGGTCCAGCGGAGCCGCGGCGATCGCCTGCTGGATCGCCGCCATGCCGAGGTTGTTCAGGAAGGCCGCCTGACTCGTCTCGCCGAGGATCTCCAGTCCGGCGCGATGCGCCGCCTGGCGCAGAGTCGCCAGATCGACGTGATAGGTGATGTCCATCTCGCCCGGATCGGCAAAGGGATCGGACTCGATCCGGTGATGCCGGTAGCCGCGCAGTGACCCGTCTTGACGCGCCCAGAGCGCCTCGCGTTCGTCGGCGTAGTCGATCAGGATGGCGATCCCGCGATCGAGAGCCTGACCCAGGTCCTCGATCCAGTCGAAGAGCTGCACCTGAGCCTCGGCTACCCCGCCTTCCGGCATCGACTCCTGCCAGGGTGCGACGAGGGCTGCCAGGCGCGGATCGCTGATGGGAAAAGGCCGCTCGACGAACCGATCGCCGTCGACCACCAGGCACAGCTCGCAAAGCTGGCCGCCGCGCTTCTGGATGCGGTGGGTGGGCAAGGCGTCGAGGAGCTCGTTGGCCAGGACGACTCCGGCGAGGTGCCGGGGCAACCCCGCCGAGGGATCGTGGCGCGAGAACGCGCGACTCGGCCCGAACGCATCGCGGGGAGCTGGAAGCGCTCCCTCGCCAGGTGGGGGCCCGGCCCAGTCCACGACCACGCAGTGCACGGCCGTCGCCAGGGCCGACGAGAAGTCGTGGAGGGCGTGGCCGAGGTCCGTGGCCAGCGTGCCCCGACCACCACCGGCCTCGCACAGGTCGAACCGCCCTGGCTGGCCCCAGAACTCCCAGACCTGGGCGATCTGGACCGCCAGCAGAGCGGCGAAGGCCGGGTGCAGGCGGGCGCTGGTGTAGAAATGGCCTCCCGGACCGACAGGATCGCCAGCTTGCCGGTAGAATCCGTCCGCCCCGTAGAGAGCCTCGGTCATGAAGTCGGCCACCGAGATCCGGCCCTCGACGGCGATCCGGGCCCGGATCCGCTCGGCGGCCAGACCGGCCGGGTCGCCGGGAACGTCTGACCCGCCTTTGGACCACGGCGATCCGCTCGGGCCCTCTCGAGACGGACCGAACGGATCGCCAGCGGAACTCATGGCATCAGGCGCAGCGGCTGAATCCACAACTCCGGCATGTGGCGCAACCCTCGCCAAAATCCAGGTCGTGGCCGCAATCCGGGCACTCGGGGCTCTCCCCGTAGATGGTCACTGCCTCCTTGCCCATCATGCGCGGGGCGTGGGTCTGCAGCGTCACGGGATGTGGCTGGCGGGCGAGCACCGGTCCGAGCGATCGCGGCGCGTCCTTGAGCACCCGGCCGAGCGCATCGGGAATCGACAAGACCTGGTTGTGCCCGAAGCCATGGGGGTTGGCCCCGCGGATCCCGATCATCTTGTTGGCGATCTCGTCCACCGGAATGTTGTACTGCAGCGACAGGCTGACCACGCGACCCAGCGCCTCGGCCAGGCTGAAGATCGTGCCTCCGCTGCGTCCAACGATGGTCACGACCTCGCGGATGCCCTGCTCGTCGTAGTTGATCGTCGTATAGAGCTTGCCGTCCCCCGTCACCGTGCAGCGGGTGAAACCGTAAAGGTCCTCGGGGCGAACGCGGGGTTGCCAGGGCTCGGCCAGGCGCTCGGACGGGAGCTCGCCGTCGGACTCGATGCGATGGGGCGTCGCAGCCGGCTCCGCCGGCGCCGGAACGGACAGGGGCTGGAACTTGCGGGAGTTGTTGCGGTAGACCGTGATGCCCTTGCAGCCGGTCTGGAAGGCCAGCCGATAGGCCGTCTCGACGTCGTCGACGGTCGCATCCTCGCCGAAGTTGATGGTCTTGCTCGTGGCGGAGTCGTTGTACTTCTGGAATGCGGCCTGGATCAGGACGTGATCCCGGGGGTTGATGTCATGTGCGATCACGAAGACATCACGAATGGCTGCGGGAAGGTCGAACTCGGTGAGATCCGCCAGGCTGCCGTGGTTGGCCTCGATTGCCTTCATCAGGCGATCCGAGTAGAAGCCCATCTCCTTGGCGACCTTGAGGAACAAGCTGTCGACCTCGGGCATCTCGGTGTCGGCCTGGAGCCGCTTGAACGCCAGCGCGAACATCGGCTCGACCCCGCCCGTGGTGTCGGCGAGGATCGACAGCGTACCGGTCGGCGCGATGGTGGTCGTGCAGGCGTTGCGCAGCCCATGGCGCTCGAGATCGGCGATGAGGCCGAGGTAATCTGCCTCCGGGTGCCGGTTGGGCTGGTGGTGCCGCGCCTGCCAGAGCATGGGGTAGCGATTATCGGGCCGATAAGCCGGGTAGGGCCCGCGCACCTTGGCCAGGTCTATGCTCTGGCGCTTGCTCTCGAAATCGATGAAGCTCATCACCCGCTCGGCCATCGCCCGGCCCTCGTCCGAGGCGTACCCGATGCCGAGCGCAGCCAGCATGCGAGCGAAACCCATGACCCCGAGCCCGATCTTGCGGGTCGAGAACGTGACCTCGGCGATCTGCGGGATCGAGTACTTGTTGGCGTCGATCACGTTGTCGAGGAGGTGGGTGGCCACGTGGACGGTTCGCCGGAGGCGCTCCCAGTCGACCGAGACCTTGCCCTGGTGCGCGACGACCATCCGCTCGAGGTTGATCGAGCCGAGGTTGCAGCTCTCGTAGGGCAACAGGGGCTGCTCGCCGCAGGGGTTGGTACTCTCGATGTCTCCCAGCCAGGGCGTGGGCTGGGTGGCGTTGATGCGGTCGATGAAGATCACGCCGGGCTCGCCCGTGGAGTGGGCGCGCTCCACGATCTCGCGGAAGACCTCGCGGGCGTCGAGCTGGCCCGCCGGCTCGCCACCGCGGGGGTTGATCAGGTCATAGCGCTCGTCTTTCTCGACCGCCTGCATGAACCGATCCGTCACCGCCACCGAGATGTTGAAGTTGGTGAGCTTGGAGAGATCCTCCTTGTGGCGAATGAACTCCATGATGTCGGGGTGATCCACGCGCAGGATGCCCATGTTGGCGCCGCGGCGCATCCCACCTTGCTTGATGGACTCGGTGGCGGCGTTGAACACATCCATGAAGCTGACCGGGCCAGAACTCACGCCCTTGGTGGAGCCGACGAGGTCTCCCTTGGGACGCAGACGACTGAAGGCGAATCCGGTGCCGCCGCCCGTCTGATGGATGAGCGCGGCCTCCCGGATCGCCCCGAAGATCCCGCCCAGATCGTCCGGGACGGGCAGCACGAAGCACGCGCTCAGCTGTCCCGTCCGGGTGCCGGCGTTGGCCAGGGTCGGGCTGTTGGGCAGGAAGTCCAGAGCGGTCAAGGTAGACAAGAAGGTGCGGGTGGTCTCGTCGATCTCCGCATCCGTCGCACCATACTGCCGGTCCAGCTCGGCTAGGGTCCGGGCCACCCGCGTGAAAAGCTCCTCGGGCGTCTCGGCGACGTTCCCCTGGTCGTCCTTGCGCAGGTAGCGTTTCTCAAGGACCGTGAGCGCGTTCTTGGACAGCATCTTTACTCCCTGATCTGGTAACCAGCCCCGCGTGGAATGACACTATATCTAGCGTCATTACATGTGTCCTGACTATAGGCGACCCTAGATAGCCTGTCTAGCCCCGCACGGATCCAAAATGTGGTCAAGTGCGAAAGTCTCATTTTCCGGGGGAAAACAGGGATTTAATTTGGGATTTTCAGTGGAAATTCCAAAGGCAAGCAGGGGAAAAACCACATAGTCCGTTGAACTCCGGAAAGACGGACCCGCACCAGGCGGCTTCACGACATCCCCACGACTTCCAGCAGGCGCCCGTTTTGGCCTCATTCAATCTCTTTCAAGTTTTCGATTTTCCACTTGTCAACGGCCCCCCATGGGGTTCATAATCATTTACAATAAAGGTCTTAATAGCTGGGAGCCGAGGTCAGGACCGTTGCCGGAGGCTCCGGTGCCGCGATGGTGCGGGCCTGGCGCTGTTATCGGATCGATTTTGTGGCGGGTTAGCCAAATCAAAGGGGGTGAGCGCCCTTGCAGTTCTGGCAATTGCTTCTGCGGCGAGCGGAGGCGGCTTGGCGCAAGCTCGTCAGGCGGCCGGGCAAGGCCAGGTCCTGGGTTCCGGAATCTCCATCCGAGCTGATCGCCGCCTGGCAGCAGGCCCGCAGCAACCAGACGTTGGGCTCGGCGCTCAACCTCGCGCGCATCTCGAGAGGGCTGTCGCTCCTGCAGCTCCAGACGGCGACGGGCATCAACGCGACTTACCTGGTCAAGCTCGAGCACAATCTGGTGCCACAGCCTTCCCTCTTCGTCCTGGTTCAGCTCTCGGAGGCCCTCGACGTGGACGTGGAGACGCTGATCGGTCGGGTCGCGGCCGGCGCATACTCCCACGACGATCTCGAGGCGCTCGAGCGCCGGTGGCATCTGTGCCTGCTGGCGCAGCCGGGTAACCGCAACGGGTTGATGATGCTGAAGGCCATCCAGCTCCTCAAGGTGCGACTCCTGACGCGCCACTGATATTTCCGGCCGGGTGTTCCTGGCCGGTTCGGAGCCAGGGCCGCCTTGCCGCAGTCCTTCTCGGGGTCAACGTAGGGGGCGTAAGATCCTTCTCGTGAGTTGCCCACCGTCTGCGTCGACAGCGTTGAACGAAACGCCACCTGCTGAGCGGGGCCACGTAGCAGCTTGCCCGCAGCAGGGGGTAGTTTGTGGGGGGCAAGGCCCCCTGCAAGCCCCTGCCCCGAAGGGGGCGTAAGATCCTTCTCGTGAGTTGCCCACCGTCTGCGTCGACAGCGTTGAACGAAACGCCACCTGCCGAG
>JAJYIO010000257.1 GCA_021790035.1 bacterium
GCAGCTCCACGGGCGGATCCAGGCCGAGCGTCAGCTACAGCCGGTGCCCGATGCCAACGTCCTCAAGCTGCGCCCCGGCATGGAGAGCGTCTTTCTTCCCCAGAAGACCCCCACCAACAAGGGTACCGTGGTCATGTTTCACGGGTACACCGCCGGTCCGTGGCAGTATGCCGAGATGGCCCAGCGCTTCCACCAGGCCGGCTACAACGTCTACATCCCGCGCCTGCCCGGCCACGGCATGGAGACGGCCAATGGCACGCCCACCGGAGCCGAGATCCCCAAGTCGTACCAGGGCAAGCAATACGACTCCTTCGTCGACCAGGCTTTCTCGGACGCCTCCGCCCTCGGAGGCCCGGTCTATGCGGTCGGCCTTTCGGGCGGAGCGGACCTCGCCCTGGACATGGCCGCCCGGCACCCGCAGGTAAAGAGTGTGGCGGCGATGTCTCCCTACCTCGGGGGCAACGGTCCCGAGGGATGGATCTTCGACATCTTGCCGGTACTGAACAAGCTGACGTTCGGCCTCGCCGGACGGATCCTCGACCTCATCCCCTACGGCAAGAACACGCGTGTGCCGGGCGACCCCACGCCGCACACCGAGGGCTCTCTGGGGCAGGCGCTCGCCATGCTCGAGGTCGGACGCAAGCTCGACAAGATCCCCTGCCCCGTGGAGTACCTGTCGACCCCTGGGGACTCGCTCTCCGGTTCCACCCACATCGCCCCGCTGATCCAGAACTCCGGCGGCAAGGCGCGCGATGGCTGGTTCACGTTCAGCTCCAAGCTGCACGTGCCCCACGCGATGCTCAGCCCCAAGGAGGACAAGGTCCCCGGCGCCGCGCAGGAAGTCTCCGACATCGTCTTCAACTTCGTAGACCACGGCGAACTCACCGACTCGAAGTGAGCCGCGTTCCAGGGGCTCCCGCTCAGGGCTGATCGGGAACGTGCTTCCGGTTGGGGCGGACGGCGATCGAACACCGGACGACCGCGACCAGTTGCCCCTCGGAATCGAGGGCACGGACATCCCAGACCCAGGTAGTCCGGCCCCGGTGCAGTACCGTCGCCGTGGCCTCGATGTGGCCGTCGAAGACCGTTCGCAGGAGCGATCCGTTGATCTCCTGGCCAAAGCACACCTCGGCCGGGTAATCGATCCCGCGCAGCGTGCCCATCGAGGCCAGCCCTTCCGCCATGGCCATGATCGCCCCGCCGTGCACCGCTCCGTAGGGCTGGCGAATGCGATCGCTCACCGGAAGCCGGGCCACGACGCGATCCGCGGTGAGCTCGATCGGCTCGACGCCGAGGGTCCCCTCGAGGGTATGCTCGAGGACCAGGGAAACGGCGGGGTTGATGGGGTTCAGGGGGTTCATCGGGTCTCCTTGCTCGACAGGTGACGATCAGGCCGACATGCGCACCGGCCAGGCTCCACGTCGTCTCGTTCGACCGTCGCGGTCGATTCCTGCGCTGGAATCCAGTTAACCATGCGCGATGCGGGTCGACGCTCTCGCCGGCGAGTCGCTCCGGCTCGGGCGCGCGAGCTCGGCTCCAGGCGTGTGGCCCGGGCCTCGACGCGCTATACTTCGAAGATCGCTGTATCGGCGGCGGTGTCGGGAGGACGGAATCGGAAGCCCTATGCGTGAAATCCTTGAACGGCTGGTGCACAACGCGGACGGATTCGTCGAGCTCAGGTACCACCGGCAGGAGACCCGAGCCTTCGAGGTCGAGAAGGGACGAGTCGAGAACTCCATCCTGTCCCGGCGGAGCGGGGTCGGCGTGCGGGTACTGGAACAAGGTACCTGGGGCTTTGCCGCAACCAGCGATGCGAGCGAGAAGGCGATCGCCCGGGCCGTGGAGCAGGCGCGCAGCGCCGCCCGGGCCTCTGCGACCTTTCGCAAGGCCAGGCTGCTGGGCCTGCCCGCCGGGACGCTGGCCCGGGGTGTTTTTTCCGAGCCTGGATACGACGACCTCTACCGCCAGCCCCTCGAGGCCAAGATCCAGCTGGCCGAGGAGGCCGAGCGCGCCGCCCGGGCCGCCTCCCCTCTGATCGAGACGGCCCGCAGCACGTATCGCGAGATGTTCGAGGAGAAGACGATCGTCACCAGCGACGGAGCCTCCTGCGATCTCAAGCTCGTGCGGCCGGAATTCCGGGTCAACGCCGTGGCCGTCAAGGACGGCGACCGGGCCACCTTCTCCGAGATGGTGGGCGTGACGGGCGGCTGGGACTGTGCTTTCAAGGACGCCAGCAGCCAGGAGCTCGCCATCAGCGCATCCCGCAAGGCGGTGGACCTCGCGAAGGCTCCGTACGCCCCGGGGGGGCGGTTCAAGGTGATCCTGGCGCCCAGCATCGTGGGTCTCCTCGTCCACGAGGCGATCGGCCACACCGTCGAGGCCGACTTCGTCATGGCCGGTTCGATCGCCCAGGGCAAGCTCGGCCAGCGCGTCGGCAGCGAGGTCGTGACCCTCTGCGACTCGGGCGCTTCCGAGCATTACGCGGGAGCAGGCGGCACCATCCCCGTGGACGACGAGGGCATCGTGGCCGGGCGCACCGTCATCATCCGCGCGGGGATCCTCGAAAGCTACCTGCACAGCCGGGAGTCGGCCGCGCACTTCGGCGTGGCGCCAACCGGCAATGCCCGGGCCTGGGCCTATGCCGACGAGCCGCTCATCCGGATGCGCAACACCTACATCGAGCCGGGCGACATGAGCCTCGAGGAGATGATCGCCGGCATCGACGATGGATTCCTGCTCGATGGCCCGCTCAACGGCCAGGCGGATGCGACGGGCGAATTCATGTTCGCCGTGGCCCGGGCCCAGCGCATCCGCGCCGGCAAGCTCGCCGAGCTGGTCCGAGGCGCGACGGTCTCCGGGATTGCCTTCGACGTCCTTCGCTCGGTCGACGCCGTGTCCCGGGAGTTCAAGTGGGACATGGGAGCCGGCTACTGTGGCAAGGGCCAGCGGATGAAGGTGGATGCCGGCGGCCCCTACCTCCGCTGCGAGGTCCTCCTGGGCGGCCAGCAGCTCGGCTGATCCGGGAGCGAGGGTCGGTCGAGTGGATATGGCGCAGAGGTCGAAGTGGGCCCCGCTGCCTGGCGACGCGACCGCACCGAGGGATTCCTTCACGCTGACGACGCTCTAGGGCGGGCCCGATCCTGGCGCCCGTCTACTTCACGGAAAGAAAGATGAACACCGATATCCTGGCCCTCTGCACACAGGCTGTCACCGCGGCGCGAAAAGCGGGTGCGGACGACGCCGAGGCGTTCGCGACCCGCCGCCGGACCCGCGAGGTCGTGTACGAGAAGAACGACCTCAACCTGGCCCGAACAGACGAGGAACTCGCCATCGGCATCCGCGTGCTGGCCGGCAAGAGCATGGCCTTCGTCAGCACCAACGAATCCGCGGACCTGGCCGAGGCCGCCCGCCAGGCCGTGGCGATCGCCCGCATCTCCCCGCCAGACGACTACAACGCCCTGCCCGAGGGCGCAGCGGCCGATCCGACGGAGGACGACCTCTACGATCCCGCGATCGCCCGGCTCGGACCCGAGGACCTGACGCGGCTCACGGCGGAGGTGGTCGACGGGATCGCCCAGAAAGACGCCCGGGTGGCGATCGATCAGGTCCGCCTGTCGGTCGAGGAGGTCTTCGAGGCGATCGCATCCTCGCGGGGAGTCAGCGGGCAGGCCGGGACGACCTACCTTTCGGGCTTCGTCATGGGAATGGTCAAGGAGGGCGAAGAGGTCGGATCGTTCACCTACGACGGCGCGGCCGGCAACGTGCGAGCCGCCGTCACGGAAGAGCTCTGGCGGGGGGTCGATCGCTTCGTCGAGAAGGCCGTCGGAGCCCTCCGGCCGCGCAAGGGCCGGAGCTTCCAGGGGACCGTGCTGCTCACCCCGGACGCCGTCGGAGAGATCCTGGTCGGTCCGCTTCTCGAGGCCTTGGGGGCCGATGCGGTTCGCAAGGGCCGCAGTCCGCTGGCGGGGCGCATGGGCGAGAGCATCGCCGCGCCGTCTTTCACGCTTCGCGACCCGGGCCACCGGATGGGCTTCTTCGGGGGCCGAACCTTCGATCGCGAGGGCATGCCGATTCGCGCCATGGACCTCATCGGCCAGGGCACGCTCCGCACCTTCCTCTACGACTCCTACGAGGCCCGCGTCGCAGGCCGTACCTCCACCGGCCACGCGCAGGGCGGAGCGACCAGCCCGCCGCGGCCCGGTTCGGGAATGGTCGAGGTGTTGCCGGGAAGCCAGCTTGCGTCGACGCTCGAGCGCGATCTGGGCCTCGCCCTTCTGGTCCCGCGCTTCTCGGGCCGGGTCGAGATGGCCACGGGGGATTTCTCGGGCGTGGTCAAGGGTGGATTCCTCCTCGAAAGAGGGGAGCGCGTGCCGGTCGCCGAGACCATGATCGCGGGCAACCTCTACGAGGCGCTGAAGCACATCGTGGCTCTTTCGAGCGATCGCCTGCAGCTCTTCGGATCGACGCGGTTCCCCACGATCGCGATCGAAGGCGTCGTCGTCACGGCCGGCTGACCCGGGCTCGAGTGACGGATCCGATCGAGGCCCTCTGGGGCCTGCTACGCCCCTACCGCCGCCGATACTTCCTCGGCGGCGTGATCCTCCTGATCTGCGACCTGGGGCAACTGGTGGCGCCCTGGTTGGTGGGCGTGATCATCGACGGTCTGCGCTCCGGGCGTATCTCGGTCCACCGCATGGGCATCGACGTGCTGGCGTTGCTGGGCTTCGCGGTCGTGGTCGCAGCCGGGCGCTATGGCTGGCGACACTACGTCTTCGGGACCGCCCGGATGGTCGAGCGCGATCTGCGCCAGCGCCTTTATGGCCACC